>SPBQ01000033.1 GCA_004525875.1 Myxococcales bacterium | reverse complement strand
CGCGCGGTCTCGGCGCTCGACCGCGCGTCGGTTAACGTTGGATCGCTCACGGCTTCGAGCCTCCGCTCAGCTGCACGGCGTCGTTCTTCCTCAGATCGGTGCCGTCAGACGTGGTCTGCCAGCACAGTCCCGTCTCGCCGTTGAGGAGCTGTGCCACCACCGGGGCAGTCACCGGCAGCGTGATGAACGGCACGTTCTCGCCCTTGCCCTTCACCTGGGCCGTCGCCTTGGTGCTGGCCTCCTTGATGAGAACCTTCGACACCCCGGCCGCCGTCGTCTCCTTGTCCTTGTACTGCAGACCGTCGCCCTTCTTGCGTTGCGCCCACTTCGTACCATCGGCCGGGATGACGATCTCGGCGAAACGCACGCCGGTCAGATCCTCGTAGAGGCACAGAGCGTAGCCGGCGTCGTCGGTGGGATCGGGCAGCGTACCGGCATCGATGCCCGTCGAGCTCGTCCATTTCCACAGCAGCTTGTTCTTCTTGCCTCCGCTCTGCTTGACCAGCAGCTTACCCTTCGTCTCCGTGCGACAGTCGGCCTGCGGCATCGGTGGGCACGGCGTGAGGAAGTCCAGCGCGAGTGCGAGATCGTCTGCCGCGTCGGCCAGCTCGGCGTCCGTGGCCGGGACATCGCTGTCGATCAGCGATTCGGCGGAGGCGAAGTGCGCCAGCGCGTCGGCAGCGGCCGCATCCGCGCCCGCTGCGGTGCTCGCATCGAGCTCACCGCTCGTGTTGGCATCCGCGATCGCGAGCAGCGTCGCGTCGAGCTGGGTCTGGCCACGCTCGATCGCGTCACGCGCCGCCTCGATGTCCGAGCCGGTCGTCGCCAGGCCGCGACTGACCAGATCGAGCCCCTGCTCGACGCCGGCTGTCGACTGCACGCGCGCAGCCAGCGCCACCACCGAATCGGGCACGAAGCGCGAGGCACCGAGGAACGTCCCCTGGTAGATCGCGCCGTCGGGTCCGATCTCGGTCGCTGCGAACAGCGAGTTCTCGCAACTCGCCGGCAGGCGTTCGATGACCGGCGAAAGCACGAAGCCGAGCGCAGAGGCGGCTACTTGGTCGATGATCGTCTGCGAGCACGCGGCCTGTGCGCTCTGGGCCGTGAACACCGACTCGCCGGTGTCGAAGTCGATGGCCTCGATTCCCCACACTCCGTCGCGCTGGCCGAGGGCGTACATAAGACCCGTCGCCTCGCTCATCGTCGGGATGGCGTTCGGCAGACTCACGGTCGTGTTGGTCCATACGCTGATGCAGCTGCGTGTCGTGGGATCCCAGTCGAAGCGCTCGGCGCCGAACGGTGCGACGTCCGGGTTGCCGCCCTCGAGCGCCGCGAGCGCGGGGGCGAGCACCGTGATCGGCGTCTGCGCCGCCGACTCGTCCGACAGAAGATTATTGACGACGACGGCCGAGTAGCCGCGAACCAGGACCGACTGCTCGGACAGCGAGCGAGTCGAAGCCGGGTCGCCGAACGTCACCGGGATCTCGCAGGCGATACGCGGATCGCGGCCTGGCGCGATGGGGGTCCAGTCGACCGGGATCTCATCGCGCCACATGAGCACCAGATGCATGAGCTCCTGGCCGTCGGTGATGACGACGAAGCGGTCGTCGTCGAGCTCGGTGCCCATCAGGCTCGGCGTGGAGCCGGAACCGGGGCCGAGCCTCAGGACCGAGAATGGCGCGTCGCTCAGGTACTCGGTGCGCCACACCTGCGTCAGGCTGGCGCCGTCCCACTGGTACTTGTACATCGCCGCGTCGCTCACGACGTAGATGCCGCCGTACTCGTCAGCCGCGATGCTGTTCGATACGGTCTCGAGGTCCTCGTCGGGGATCAGAAGATCGGCACAGTCCGCGCCATTCTCCGACGGCAACGATACGAGGTTGGCCGCGTCCATTCCGACCTCGTCGCTGGGGATGACACCGACGGCCGCCTGCTCGGTGACGATGGCGAGGTTGCCGTCGGCGAGCATCACGCCGCCGACGAGCAGATCGGTGTCGCGGCAAAAGAAACTCGGCGGCAGGAACACGCGCTTGATAAGCGCGATCTCCGAGGAGCGGTCGCCGGCCACACTGTCGCCGTAGATCTCGACGAAGTCGGCACGGCCGAGCACGAAATGGAAGCTCGGATCCGCAACGCTGTAAGCGCCGCTCACGCCGAGCGGAATCGTCGGTGGGTCGAGCTCCTCATCGGCGGGGATGTAGGTGTCGACAAGTGAGAAGGTGTCGGCGTCGATCTTGATGATGCCGCCGTTGAGCCCGAGCAGCGCACCCCAGACCGCACGCTCGCCGTCGCCGTACGCGGGCGAGACCGCGAGCGTGATGGGCGTGCCGGTCAGATCGATGTGCTCGGCCGTGATCACCTGACCGGCAACCGGGGCCGGCAGCGCCGAGGAGCCCTGGGCGTACGGCCCGCGGTGAGAGATCGGCCAGCCCGAGTCGGACACAGCCGCACTGCAGAGCGGTTCGTTCGGCGCGAGCGGCGTGAGGCAAGGAGTCTGCTGCGCCACGGCCGTGCCGGCGCCCGCGAGTGCGGAGCAGACGGCGGCAAGAGAGACCAGGCCGGCGCGGCCGCGAGCGAGACAAGCGGGAAGAGTCGAGATCATCGCGTATCCTCTTATACGGGCATCGTGGGCTGCCCACTGTAGGCGTTTGCGTACACCGGTATGTAGTCAATTGCGTACAGGCTTGTCAACTGGAGAATGTGGCGTGGGGCTCGAACCCTCGAGCCGAACCGGAAGGGCCGCGCGGGCGCGCTAGCGAGAAGCGGTAAGTAGCCGGGAGAGAAGCGTTTTGCGGGCGGCCAGCGGATCGACGAGCGGCTCGGAACGGTGCCGCGCCACTTCGGCCTCGGTGAACGGCGCTGGCACGGAGACTCCCGCGAGCTCGTCCGCGACGTAGTTGAGCAACGCCGCCAGCCGCGCGTCAGTGACCGGTGCATGGGCCACGCCCGGAACACGGATGAGGTACTCGCGCCCGGCCTCGGCGGCCATGAACACACCCATCATCTCGAACGACGGGACCACGCGCTCGGCTCCGGCACCGTCCGCTCGGTGGCAGCCGGAGCAGTGCAGCACGTAGTCGTGACGGGCGAGCGCGTCGAAAGCATCGGCCGGCCTCACGTCGGTGGCCGTGCTCGCCATCACAATCACCGCCATCAACGCAGCGATGCCGGCCGGTACCGTTGGCGCGAGCCACCGGGTCGGCCAGGGCGTTCTCACTTGCCGCTCACTTCCCGCTCACTTCTCGGGCTGACCCTCGACGGCCAGGCTGACGACGAGCGCCGTCGAGCAGTTGTACACTTGAGTCTTGGTGCCGGCGCACCAGTTGATGTCGTTGTTGCGATACCAGTGGTACGCGGGCCGCTCGCCCTCGTTGCGATTGCAGAAGCAGCGCCCGCAGAAGTGCTTACCGCAACAGTCGTTGTACGAGATGATGTAGTCCTTGCCGTCGGCTGGATTGCGGCACGTGCCGATCCAGGTCACCGGCGACATCTCCGTACCCGGCGGACACGACGTCGCCGATCCGCCACAGCAGCCGCAGAGGAATCCGTCGATCGCGCAATGGCGCCAGTACTCGCAGTCATTCGGATCAGCCTGCGGACCTTCACCGCCGTCCGCCCCGGTCGCGGCGCGAGCCGGGCCGGTGCCGCCGCGCGCCACCGGCAGCAGCGGCAGAACCGACGCGCCGATCAGCAGCGTACCGAGCCGTGCGATGAAACCACGCCGCCCCGTGCGCCGCGCGAGCAGTCGCGAGTAGTGTTCGATGATTCGGTCCACGCGTGCTCTCCGGTCTATCAGGCAGCCGAGCGTCCGTCGCCGCCTTCTCGGCGTCTGGCGATGAAATCCTGAATGCTGGCCACGCCCTGGTCGCTCGCCTCGAACAGGCTCTCGACATGCTCGCGCGTGTTCACCATGCCCGCGGCACGGACGATGCCCGCCGCGTCAAGGAGAACACAGAAGGGAAGCTTCGCCACCTGGTAGGCGATGCCGAGCTCGCCCGAGACGATGTAGGGCCAGTCCCGCAGAGTGTGGTTTCGGGCGTATTCCGCGTGCGCCTCCCCTGCCCCGTCGCTCGCGAACACCAGACGTATCGAAGCATCCTCCGCACGCGCCGTGGCCAGCAGTGTCGGCAGCAACGTCTCGCAGACCGGGCAGGTCGGCGACAGAAAGAACAGCAGCGTCGTTCGGCCCCCGTCGTCAGGCCCGCCGATCTTCACGTCGCTACCGTCGAGGTCGTGCAGCGTGAGCTCCGGTGCTCGTTCCCCCACCTTGACCGCCGTCTGCGGCAGGAGTGCGCCCGCCGGCGCGACCCGTTCGTGCAAGAGCCCGACCTGACGGACCAGCGCCAGGACCGTGAGCGACAGCGCCACCACCGCGATCCACAGCATCACGTTCGATGCGACGAGCGCGGCCGTCATGCGGCCCTCCACCGCGGCGCGCCATCGCGCTCGAGTGCCCGCAGCTGGCCGGCCGCTGACCACAGCGCGACGATCGTCGCCGCTGCCGCAGCCGCAGCGAACCAGTCGAGCCAGACCATCTCACGAACCACCGCGCCGCCGGCGCTACCGCCGCCTGGCGCCAGCGAGCCGGTAGCAACCAGTGCGGCCGCCGCGAGGATCGCGTTACGAACGAGGAGACCGGCGCGAAGTGGTTGCTCGCGCTCGCCGCCCTCACAACCACAGCTCATGTCGGTACGACCGCGCGCGAGATTGACGGCGATTGCGAAGCCGTAGATCAGCATGAGCGCGGCGGCGGCATAGCCGGCCATCGGCACCGGCGAGGGAACCAGGAAGGAAACGGCGAGCGCAGACTCGACGACTACCAACAACAGCGCCACGGGCTTGATGGCGGACAGCGGCAGCAGCTCGTAGTTCCACAAGACGGCGGCGAAGACGTGCAGGTAGCGGCCCTTGTGCCACGCGGCCGATGCGAACAGGACCGCCAGCGACCAGCCGAGCGCGCCGCGTACGATCGGATCGCCCGCCAGAGATTCGACACTCACGGCACCACCAGTAGCGAGCCCGAGATGCCCGCCTCCTCGAGATCGCGCACCAGCTCGCCCGTCGTCGCGTCGACGACGCCGACGGCGCCCATCTCGGCGTTGCGCGCGAACAATAGCGGCGACTCGTCCTGCGACACGGTGATGCTGTGGACACCGGGGTTCGGCGCCAGCCTGGTGAGAAACCAATCGGTCCAGCTTCCGCGCTCCACGCCCATCACCGGACGCGCGAACGCCGGCAGGACGTTGGGTGCGTCGATCACGGCCACGCGCGACTGTTCGCCGACGTCATACACCCAGATCTGCGTGCCGGCATCCTTGTGCGATCCGCTTTGCCCCTGATGGACGAGAGAGTACAGACGTCCGCTATCCCGGTGGAGCGCCAGATGTTGTAGACCGCCCACCCGCCACGAATCCCCTCGCTGATCGTCGGTGAACAGCGACCAGCGTGCGGCGAGATCCGGAACGTCGTCGGAAAAATCGATCTCGTGCGCGTAGCCCTTGAACGACGCGAACGTCCAGGTTCCGCGAGCACGGACGCCTGCCGCGCTCAGCGGATCCTCGACGACGTCGAAGAACGGTTTGCTGCGAGTGATTCGCTCCTTGCGGCCGCGTTCGTCCAGGCTCACGAGCAGGGCGCTGCCGTCGCCGCAGAGCATACCGAAGCGGCGCGGGCCGGTGGGATAGATCAGAGCGCAGCCGCCGGTAACGATCTCCTCGACGAACGTTCGCGATTCGAGGTCCACGATGGAAACCGACGTGGCCGGCACTTGATTGAATACGGCCATGAAACGGCCGTCGTCGAGAACAGCCCCAAGCGCGATGCCGGGTCCCGTATCGGCCGTGACGGCCGGAATCTCGATGTCGGCGACGACGGCGAGAGTCGAAGCGTCGTAGATGGTGACGAGATCCGTCCGCTCTCCACGCGAGCCGCGCGAATAGATCGTCTCGACGACGTAGATCTCGCCGCGGTCCGGGGAGAGGTAGGGTGGTCGGCCGCTGAGCGCCGTAGCGCCATCGACCATGCCGAGCACGCGGCCCGAGTCACCGTCGAACAGGACGCTGTGGCGCAGGATGCGGTCGTTGACCCAGACCCGGTGCGGGCCCGGCTCGGGCGGCACCACGGCGACAGCGCCCCACGGATCCTCTGCGAGCTCGGCCGCAGCGGCGCCGGGCGGCGCCGCGAGACCGAGCAGTGCGAGCGCGAACGCCGGAGCGAGAACGAGAACGGTCGTCGGACGGAGCCCCACGGCCGGGATTCTTCGCGAGGATCGCGGCTATAACCAGCCGCTTACGCGCACGGCTACCCCGTCGTTCGAAAGCGCCCGCGGACCGTGGCGGCGACCGGTCGCGCCCGACGGCCGGCGCCCGACGGAGGAGTGTAAGCAAATCCCACGAGGCGACCGTGGTGCGAGAGGCTGACGTCGAATCCCACGCCGGTACCGCGGCGCTCGAGCCGCGGCGGCCGCGAGCCGATCACACGGAGCTCGGCCGTCGAGCAGTCGAACTCCCGCGCCGCCGACTCGACGAGCGCGTCGCGCACCGCCCTGGACGGATCGTCGGCCGCCGAGATCGGCGCGAGGTCGGATACCACGCGCCGGCTATGCGGCCAGTGGCCGAGCAGCGCGACCGCGTGGATCGTATCGCCGACGTGGAGGACATCGACATCGATGCGATGACTCTCGTGCTCCACGCTTCCCATCAAACGCGTACCCGCGACTCGGTTGAAGAAATCGACGTGAAAAGCACAGTGGGAGAACATCGCGTCCGGATCGATCTTCTTGATGATCTTGTACGCGCTCTCCTTCGCCGCCCAGTGCGACCACAGCGCGGCGCGCGGGTCGCACGCCGCAAAAATCGCGTCGCGCTCAGCGGGCGTGAACACACGATCGATGAAGCGATCGTGAATGGACTCGAGCCTGGTTTCGGGATCATGGAGATCGACGACGTCGTTACCTACAAGCAAAATACCTCTCCTCGAGCCGCGAGAGCTCGCGGCCGATCTGCCGCGCCGTATCACGCATCGCCCTTAGCCCGGTGCCCTCGGCCCGGGGTTCGATCATCGCCATCTCCACACCGAACGACTGCCGTGGCTCGGGCAAGATCGTGCGCCCCTGCTGCCGGCTCCCGCGAATGTACACGCACAGCACGCGACAGTTCTCGACCGATGTCGCGATCCGGCCGACGCCGTAGGTAATGCTGTCCACGTCCACTCGCCCGCGGTCGCTGCGCCCTCCTTCCGGGAAGACCAGCACCAGCTCACGCCGTCGCAGCAGGTAGGCAAGCTTGTCGAGAACAGCCTTCTGTTCGCCCCGATCGCCCCCGCGCACGATCGGCACGCACTTGCCGATATAGCAGTACAGGCGCAGCCACAGATTGCGGCCGAAGTTGGAACGTTCCCGAACGTTCCACGCGAACAGTCGGAACGAGCGCAGCAGATCGAGCGGCGAGCACAGTGCCCACTGCACCAGCAACGAGTCGATCCACGTGAGGTGGTTCGGACACACCAGCACAGGGCCGGGCGCGGTGCGCAGCAACGCGCGAGCGCGCCGGCGCACCGTGGCGAGATCGTGGATGCGGTAGCCGCGCCACACTCTCAGCCACGCCAGCGTCGCCGGCCACACCAGCGTCAGCCCGACCAGATGGCCGAGAAACCGCTGGCGGCGCAGCGAGCTGCGCGAGTCGGTGGAAAGATCCTCACCCATAATCTAGCTCTCCGGCTGCCCTGAACCCGCCGCCTGCTCGCGCCCTCAGGCCGCGATCTTGGTCAGAACGAGCTCGGTCGCGTCGCCGATGGTCTTGACCTTGTCGGCGTCGTCGTCCTCCACCTCGATGTCGAAGGCATCCTCGAACGCGAGGACGATGTCGACGAGGCGCGCCGAATTCACCTTGAGGTCCTCGAGAATGGAGGTGGTCTCGTTCAACGTCGCGAGCGCCTTCTCTTCCTTCACGTAGGGACGAATGATGTCGACGACCTGACCCATGATTTCTTCCTTGCTCATTTTCTTGTCTCCCTTCTATCGTTAGTCGCGCTCGTTGCGTTAGTTGAGTGTAGCCGCATCCCACTTGCGCAGGACGAGGCAACCGTTGACGTCGCCGAAGCCGAAGCCGGCCTTGATCATCGTTCGCATCTCGGGCAGCTCGCGCGTCTCGTGCGGTATCGCACCCGCGTAGGCCTGGATGTCGGGGTGGAGGTCCTCGCAGTTGCGCGCCGCGTGCAGGAAGCCGCGCTCGAGCATGAGTATAGCGGCCACGGCCTCGATCGAGCCGGCGGCGCCGAGCGCGTGACCGACGAGCGACTTGGTGGCCGTGATCGGCGGCAGGTCCTCGGGGGCGCAGCCGAGCGCTTCGGCCCAGTTCCTGATCTCGAGGGGATCGGCGATCGTCGCCGTGAGGTGGCCGCTGATCGCGTCGACGTCGCGCGGCTCGATGCCGGCTTCCTCCATGGCCGCGCGGATGCAGCGCTTCACCCCGGTGGGGTTCGGCGCCGTCATGCTCCCGCCCATACGGTGGCCGCCGCAGTTGACGTCGCCGCCGAGGATCTCTGCGCGGATATCGGCGCCGCGCTCGAGCGCGCTCTCGAGGCTCTCGAGCACGAGGACGCCGGCGCCCGAACCGGGCACGAAGCCGGAGGCGCTCGCGCTCATCGGCCGCGATGCCTCCTCGGGCGTGTCGTTGAAGCCGCGCGCCAGGACACGCATCGCATCGAAGCCGGCCCAGATGTAGTGGCTGTGTCCCTCCGAGGAGCCGGCGAGCATACGCCGAGCCGCGCCGCTGCGCACCCGGCAGAACGCGTCGTAGATCGCTTCGGTGCCGGTCGTGCAGGCGCTGCTGTTGGTGGTGACGCGGTTGCCGAGCCCGAACAGGCCGCCGATCTTGGCGCTGACGTTGCTCGACATGACCTGCTCGACACAGGTCGACCCGAGGCGGCGGACCTTGCCGGCGTCGGTGAGCGGAACGATGCGCTCGGCGACGGTATCGAGTCCGCCGATCCCCGTGCCGATGACCGCGCCCATGTGCCAGTCGACGGTGTCGGCGGCCGGGTCGGGCCGCGTGAGCCCGGCATCCTCCCATGCTTCGCTGGCGGCGATGCAGGCGTAGGTCATGTTGCCGTTCATCGCCAGGCGCTGCTCCTCGGTGAACAGTCGCTCGGCGATCGCCGCGGCGCCCTGCGGTACGCCGCCAACCTGGCACTGGAAACCGTGCTCGGCCAGACCCTCGACCTTGCGGATGCCCGAGCGCCCTTCGATCAGCGCTTCCCTGAACTCGGCGACGCTGCTCCCGTTCGGAGCGATCACGCCGATTCCTGTCACGACTACACGATTGTTCATCACAGCTGGACTCCCATGCCGGCAAGCTCGCCCGTGCAGACCGTGCTGCCATCGGCGAGCGTCATCTCGGCCGCGACCTTGAGCTTCATGCGCCGGAAGTAGACCTTGCGCGCTCGTGTCGTGACGACGTCGCCGGGGCGTACGAGCCCGGAGAACTCGACTTTCGATTCGGTAAAGACCGTTGTGAGCCTGTGCGCGTCGACGCCGGCACGCGCCGCGAGATGCAATCCGAGCGCGACGACGCCGGTCTGGGCCATCGCCTCGATGAGGATGACGCCCGGCGTGATCGGGTCGCCGGGGAAGTGGCCGCGGTAGAAGAACTCGTCTTCGCGGAAGCGATAGCGCCCGACGATATGATCGTCGCTCACCTCGACGATCTCGTCGACGAAGCGAAACGGAGGCCGCTGTGGTACGGCCGCGAGGATCGCTTCGCGCTCGGGCGCAGCGACGGTCTGCACGAGCGACTCAGCCACCGTACATTCCCCCGTTCACATGAATGACGGTGCCGGTAACGTAGCCAGCGCGTGTGGCGAGGAACGAGACCACGTCGGCCACCTCCTCGGCCTGACCGAGGCGGCCGAGCGGTACGCGCTCGAGGATGGACTCGCGGATCGGCTCTGGGAGCGCACGCGTCATGGCGGTATCGATGAAGCCGGGCGCCACCGAGTTGACGAGGATCGAGCGGCCCCGCAGCTCCTGGACGAGCGACTTCGTCATCGCGTCGAGCCCGGCCTTCTCCATCGTGTAGGGCACCTGGCCACCATTGCCGGTGTGGCCGACGATGCTCGAGATGTTGATGATGCGGCCGGCGTCCTGGCGCAGCATGAAGCGACGCAGGATCAGCTTGGTGAGGTACCAGGTCCCTCGGCCAACGGCGGCGACCGAGTCGAAGTCCTCGAGCTTCATCGTCGCCGTGGCGCCGTTCACGTTGACGCCGGCGTTGTTGACGAGCACGTCGACCGCTTCCGTGATCTCTCGCAGCTCGCCGATCAAGCGGTCGAGCTGGCTGCAGTCGGCGAGGTCGGCCTGCAGAAGCACGGCATCGGGCAGACTCGCGGCCAGCGCACGCGCCGGTCCCTCGCTACGGTTGTAGTGCACACCGAGGCTGAAGCCGTCGGCGGCCAGCGCCTTGCAGCAGGCCGCGCCGATGCCGACACCGCCGCCGGTGACCAGCGCGAAGGGTTTCTTGTGTCCGTTGGTCGTCATCCGCTCCCGTCCGTCTCCGTGACGCTCATCCACATTCAGCCACGCCCCATCACGCCACCGCGGGAGTGGCGCCCCTGGCGCGGATAGTCGGCGTAGGCGATGTCGCGAAAGACTCCGACTCGCGCGCCCTTGATCGAGTAGATCTGCTCGCCGTCGACCAGCACCCGGCCGTCGCCGACGGCGATGGCCGCGCCCGAGTCGACCAGGCTGGCAAAGCGCCGGATCTCGACCTCGTAGCGAACCGTGGCGTCCATCGGGCGGATCTGCCCCTCGAACGCCACCTCGCCACAACCGAGCGCGCGACCCGAGCCGATCGCGCCGGCCCAGCCGCAGTAGAAGCCCACGAGCTGCCAGATCGCGTCGACGCCGAGACAGCCCGGCTGTACGGGATCGCCCTTGAAGTGACACTGGAAGAACCAGTCGTCGACGCGCACGTCGCGCTCGGCCACGATCGTTCCGCGGCGCCCCTCGCTGCCGATGTGTCCGATGCGATCTACCATCAGCATGGGCGGCAGCGGCAGTCGGCACGCGAAGCCCTCCGGCTCGTCGTCGATGAGCGT
>SPBQ01000491.1 GCA_004525875.1 Myxococcales bacterium | reverse complement strand
CGCCGTTGCAGGTCTCCGCGCCACTGCAGACGAGCCCGTCGTCACAGTCACCGTCCTCAAGGCACTCCACGCAGGCGTGATCGATCTCGCGGCACTGCTGTCCGGGGCAGGGCGCCGTGCCGGCGCTGCACGAGCCCGTCTGGCAGGATTCGGCGCCGTCGCAGAACGTGTCGTTCGCGCAGTCAGCGTCGACGGTACACGCGGCACAGACATCCGACAGCTCGTCGCATTGCAGCCCCGGGCACGGGTCCGTGCCGGCAGCGCACGTCCCGGCGCCCCCGCACAGCTCGGCGCCGTTACAGAAGGCGACGTCGTCGCAGTCGGCGCTCGACAGGCAGTCCACGCAGGCGTCGTCGACCTCCCGGCACAGCCGGCCGGTACAGGGGGAGGCGCCCGCCACGCATGCCCCTGCTGCGTCGCACGACTCGGCCCCGTTGCAGAACGTCGCGTCGTCGCAGTCCGCGTCGTTTAGGCAGTCGACGCAGACGTCGTCCGCTTCGCGACAGTGCTGGCCCGGGCACGGCGGTGCACCGGCGGTGCACGACCCGCCGACGCAGGTTTCGGTGCCGTTGCAATGGAGACCGTCGGCGCACTCGGTGTCGTTCGCGCACTGCGGACCGCTGGCCGGGACGACCTCGACGGCGACGACCGCCCAGTCGACCGCCACATTGAACAAGCCGTCAACGAGGACGATCTGTGGCGACGTGATCGTCCTGTCCTCGACCGCCGTCGACGCGGTGCGGCCGGCGCTGCCCTGGTTGATCTCGATCCGTTCCGTGTAGCCCGCCCCCGGTGTGTGAGTTCGCTGGCGCATCGCCACGGCCGCCAGCGCCAAGGCGTTCGGCGATGTCGTCTGCAGGTCCAGGGCGTAGGCGGCCGAGTCGGTCCCGCCCGAGCACGGTCCCGCCGGTCCATTCGTATTCGCGGAACCGACCGAGCCGATCGGTGTCGCAACGTCGACTCCGGAGTAGCGGGCGACGGCGATGACGGCGTTGTTGGTGGAACGCGACAGCGTCGCTGTGACGATCCCGTCGGCCGCCGGCGTGCCGAGTGCGGCCCAGAGCTCGACGCCGGTCGCGTTGCGCGCCGAGCACTGCGCGCCGACCCGCGACCATGCCAGGCCGAGCCCCTCGACGCTGACGACGTCGCGACGCCGCCTGGACGCGATTGAGGCGAGGTAGAGGTGGTCGAAGGCGGCGACGACGTCGGTCGCGGTCGCGACCGTCGCGCTGTCGCTCGACACCCCGGACTGCACGTCCTCGAAGGCCACTATCGCCGGCGTGCAGGTGTCGATGTGGGTGCATCCCGTGGCGCTGTCGCAGGAGTCGGCCGTGCATGCCTCGCCGTCGTCGCAGGCAAGATCGTCGGGAACGTTCAGGCAGCGGTTCGTGACCTCGTCGCATCCGTCGACCGTGCAATCGACGAGGTCGTCGCACGGCGGCAGGCCAGCCAGGCACCCTGCGACGGTGTCGCAGAGCTCGGCGCCGTCGCAGAAGAATCCGTTGTCGCACGCGAGGTTGCTCGGCGAGTGATCGCACGCGTCGGTGCTCTCGTTGCAGAGGTCGGCCGTGCAGGCGACGCCGTCCTCACAGCTCGGTGCCGAGCCGGCCGCGCAGGCGCCGCCGGCACCACATGCCTCAGCGCCGTTGCAGAACAGGCCGTCGTCGCAGTCGGCATCGACCGCGCACGTCGCAGTGCTGCCGGCCAAGATCTCGACGGCCGCCGCCGCCCAGTCGACCGAGCCGTCGAACGTTCCGTTGACGGTCACCTGCGCCGGTGCGGGCACTGCCGCGGTCTGGATGGCGGCCGATGCACCGCCGCCGCCGCTGCCCGCGTGGATCTCGTCCAGCTCCAGGTAGCCCGCGCCCGGGGCATGAGCGCGGTTGCGCATCGCGGCCGCCGCGTGCACGTGGGAGTCGTTGCGCGTCGTGCCCAGTGTGAAAGCGTACGACGCCGAGTCGGTTCCGCCGCCGCAGGCGCCGCCCTCGCCATTCGTGTTCGCAGAACCCCCGATCCCGATCGGGCTCACTGTGTCGACGCCCGAGTAGCGTGTGACCGAGATCACGGCGTTGCTCGGTGGTGCGGCGAGAGTCGCGCTGACGGGGCCGTCGCCGCTCGCTTGCCCCTGCGCCATCCATATCTCGACACGGGTCTGGTTACGGCCCGCGCACTGGAGGACGACCGGGCTCCACGCTAGTCCGAGCCCCGTCACCGACGAGACCGCGACGGCGGGCTTCATGGCGATCGATGCGAGATACAGATGCCCGTCGGCGGCCGAGAGATCGGTCGACGTGGTGACGACGTCGGTGATGGAAGCGGTACCGTTGGCGGTTTCCATGAACGTCACGAGGACCTGGCCGCCGGCCACCGTGAAGTCGGTGGCGCTGAAGCCCGTACCGGTCGAGTTCGTCACCGAGATCCGTCCGGTCGTCGCGCCCACCGGCACTGTTGCGCGCAACTGGCTGTCCGAGTCCACGACGAACGCCGCCGGCGCTCCGTTGAACGCGACGGCAGTGGCGCCGGCGAAGTCGAGCCCGGCGACCGTCACCTCGGTGTTCACGGCACCAAGGGTCGGATCGAACGAGTCGATCACGGGTCCGCCGCCCACGGCGAAGCTCGTCTGGCTGAATCCCGTGCCGGCCGACCCGGCGACCGAGATCAGGCCGCTGGATGCGGCCGGCGGGACGGTGGCCCGGATCTGCG
>SPBQ01000517.1 GCA_004525875.1 Myxococcales bacterium | reverse complement strand
TCTCCTGGTCGATCGCGCGACATCGTGGCCCGCGCGATCGACCAGGAGATGAAGCGCGGCGGCTACGACAACGTACTGCTCGACGTGCGCTCGCTGGGCGACGACTTCCTCAAGCGCCGCTTCCCGCAGATCTACGAGCGCTGTGCCGCATTCGGCATCGACATCGCTCACGAACCGATTCCCGTTGTCCCGGCCGCGCACTACATGTGCGGTGGGGTCATCACGGACGTCCACGCCCGTACGGGAGTCGGTCGGCTGTACGCTGCGGGCGAAGTCACGATGACGGGGATGCACGGTGCCAACCGCCTGGCCTCGAACTCGCTGCTGGAAGGACTGGTCTATGCCCACCGCGCTTTCGAGAGCGCGAGCGAGCTGCTCGGTCGTGCCGATGTAACGCCGCCGAGCTTTCCCGACTGGCAGACCCATGGCGCCGTCGACATCGACGAGGAGGTCGTGATCTCCCACAACTGGGACGAGGTCCGGCGCTTGATGTGGAACTACGTCGGCATCGTGCGATCGGACCGCCGCTTGGAACGGGCGGCCGCGCGCATCCGCATGCTGCGCGAGGAGATCCGTCAGTACTACTGGGATTTCACGGTCACGGGCGACCTGCTCGAGCTGCGCAATCTCGTGCTCGTGGCCGAGCTCATCGTGCGCTCGGCCCAGTCGCGTCGCGAGAGCCGCGGGCTCCACTACAACGCCGACTGCCCGCAGCGCGACGAGCGCCACTGGCGTCGTCACACGGTCATCTGAGGGGGAGTCAGTGGTCCTTGGCGGCCCGCCGTCCCGGGCCCAGCTCGCGCGCCTCGAACAGCTTCATCTGACGGCGCTCGCTGTCGTTGCCGATGGGCACGGGATAGCGGCCGGTGAAGCACGCGTCGCAGAATCCGGGCCCTTTGCCACCCAGGAACGCGTACAGGCCCTCTTCCGATAGATAGGCAAGCGTGTCGGCGCCGATATAATCGCGGATCTCGTCGACGGAGAGCTTGTTGGCGACCTGTTCGCCGTGCGTCGGCGTGTCCACACCGTAGTAGCACGGGCTGATCGTGGGCGGCGCCGAGACGCGGAAATGGATCTCCGCGGCGCCGGCGCCTCGCAGCATGCCGACGATCTTGCGGCTCGTCGTACCGCGTACGATCGAGTCGTCCACGACCACCACACGCTTGCCCTTGAGTAGATATCGCTGCGCGTTGAGTTTCACCTTGACGCCAAAGTGCCGGATCGAGTCGGTCGGCTCGATGAACGTGCGGCCGACGTAGTGGTTACGGATCAAGCCCATGTCGAACGGCAGACCGGACTCCTCGGCGTACCCGAGTGCTGCGGGCACGCCCGAGTCGGGCACCGGGATGACGATGTCGGCTTCCACGACAGTCTCGCGTGCTAGCTGCCGACCCATCTCCTTGCGGACCTCGTAGACATTGCGGCCGAACACGGCGCTGTCCGGGCGCGAGAAGTAGACGTACTCGAAGATGCACGAATGTGCAGGGGCCGGTGCGAACGGTCGGATCGAGCGCATGCCGTCAGCGTCGAAGTGCAGGACTTCCCCCGGCTCGACCTCGCGAATGTACTCGGCCTCCATGAGGTCCAGCGCGCAGGTCTCGGAGGCGACGACCCAGCTGCCGTCTTGAAATCGCCCGAGCACCAGCGGTCGGAATCCATGCGGGTCGCGCGCCGCGATCATCTCCTCCTCTGACAGAAAGAGTACGGAATAGGCGCCCTCGACCTGTGACATCGCGTCGATGGCGCGCTCCAGCAGCGTCGCTCCGCGGGAAACGGCGATGAGGTGGATGAGCACCTCGGTGTCGACATTGGACTGAAAGATCGACCCTCGTGCCTCGAGCCGCGCGCGCACGGAATCGGCGTTGACGAAGTTGCCGTTGTGCGAGACCGCGAGACTACCGAGCGCGTACTCCGCTACAAAAGGCTGAGTGTTGCGCAGCAGCGTCTGGCCGGCAGTCGAGTAGCGGTTGTGGCCGATCGCCGAGTTGCCGCCCAGACGGCGCACGATGTCCTCGGCAAAGACGTCGGCCACCAGGCCCAGGCCGCGGTGACTGATCAGCCCGTCACCGTCGGCCGAGGCGATGCCGGCCCCCTCCTGACCCCGGTGCTGCAGGGCGTATAGGCCCAGATAGACGAGATTGGCCGCTTCGGCGCGGTTGTACACGCCGACGACACCACACTCTTCTCGGAAACCGTTGTGCATCAGCTAGTGATCGCGGCTCGCCCGCGGGCGAGAATGTTCGTCTATCACTGACGCACGCCCGCGGCGATGGCCGGCAGGCGCGCCTCCCATGAGGCGCGAAGGTCTTCGACCCGCGTGTTGACGAGCGGCGACTCCTCACCCGCGCGCCGGATCACCAGCCGGTCGCCGCCACTGCTGCCGAGCCGTCGAGCCGGGACGCCGGCCGCCCGCGCCGCCGTCCGGATCCGTTCGGCTGCCGAGGGGCGGGTGGCCACCAGAATGCGTGC
>SPBQ01000252.1 GCA_004525875.1 Myxococcales bacterium | reverse complement strand
TCGGTGTACGCTCGTTTCCCATCTCTCTGGCCGCGCCGGCTACTGACATTTGACCGACTTGCCGGCCTTCGAGGGGGTCAGCTCGACGATGACCGTGAAGATCGGGTCGACGTGCTACGTCGACGAGGCCGACGTCTGCACGAGATCTGCGTCCGGCAAGTCGGTCAAATGTCAGTAGCCGGCGCGGCCAGAGAGATGGGAAACGAGCGTACACCGATGCAACTTGAAGCAACTCCTCCACGATCACTCGTCGCCAAGACGGCCCGCTCGACCCTTGTCGGACTGTCGATTCTCACCGCGCTCGGCCCCGTCGGCGCCCTGGCCCAGCCGACCCCCGCCTTCGAGCAGGTCGCGTTGCCGTCCACGCAAGGCACGAAGTACACGACCGTCACGATCGGGCCGGACGACAAGCTCTACGGCCTGGCCAGCAGCGGCGAGATCCATCGCTGGCCGCTCGCGCCGGACGGAACGACGGGGACGCGCGAGGTGCTGTCGACGATTCCGCTCATCGAGGGCGGCTCGCGACTCTCGATCGGCCTGGCCTTCGCCCCCGACTCGACCGAGAGCAACCTGATCGCCTGGGTCACTCACACGACGTTCGGTCTGTCAGGGATGCCCGACTGGGGCGGTAAGATCACGCGCTTGAGCGGGCCCGATCTCGAGAGCAGCGACGACTTCGTGATCGGTTTGCCGCGCTCGGCAAAGGACCATGTGACCAACAGCATCGAGTTCGGTCCCGACGGCGCGCTGTACTTCCTGCAGGGCTCCAACTCGACCACCGGTGCGCCCGACCCGACATGGTCGGACCGGCCCGAGCGCCTGCTGAGCGCCGCGCTGCTGCGGCTCGATCCCGACCTCGTGGGAGTCCTCCCACTCAACGCGCGCACCGAGGACGGTGGGAGCTACGACCCGTACGCGCCAGGGGCGCCGCTGACGATCTACGCGGCCGGCACACGCAATGCCTACGACCTGGTCTGGCACGGCAACGGTCAGCTGTATGTGCCGACGAACGGATCGGGCTCCCCCGGTAACACGCCTGCAGGCGTCCCTGGCGCGGCCTGCGCGGACGGCACGACGTACGCCGGCCCCGCGGTGACGGCGCTGACGGCCCTCGGCACGCAGTCCGACTATCTCTACCGTGTGGAGGCGAGCCGGTACTACGGGCACCCCAATCCGCTGCGCTGTCAGTTCGCGCTGGGCGGGGCCAATCCGACGGCGGCGACCGATCCTGCCGAGGTCCTCGAGTACCCGGTCGGCACGGCGACCGACGCGGCCTATGGCGGCTTCGCATTCGACTTCGGAGCGCACCGATCACCCGACGGGATCATCGAGTACCGCAGCGCGCCGTTCGGCGGGGCGCTGCAGGGCAGGCTGCTGGTCGTCCGCTACAGCTCGGGAGGCGACATCATCGCGCTCACTCCGGGCGGGCTCGATCTCGACATCGTCGCAGCCGAGACCGGCATCCCCGGCTTCGTCGGCTTCAGCGGTCCGCTCGACCTGACCGAGAACACCGACAACGGCTACCTCTACGTCGCCGAGTACAACGGCTCCGAGATCACACTGCTCAGGCCGCTCGGCGTGGCGGGTACGCCTGAGATCGACACGGATGTGCCCGAGCTGATCTTCAGCGGCGTCAACAACCAGACTACCTCGCCGGAGACGGTACTGATCGAGAACGTGGGAACCGCTCCCCTCGAGATCACCGGCCTGTCGATCGTGGGCGCCGATGCGGGTCAGTTCCAGCTCGTCAGCCCGCCGGCCCTCCCGTTCACGATCGCCTCGGGCGCGGCGACCGCCCTCGACGTGAGCTTCTCGCCCGCTTCGGTGGGACCTCTCGGCGCCGTGCTGCGAATCACGAGTGACGACACCGACGAGGCCGTGCTCGACGTCGGCCTCTACGGCCTGAGCGCGCAGGGGCTGGAAGGGGGCAACGAGCCGCCGCTTCACAGAGTGGTGACGACGCTCGGCCACGCAATCGACGTCGGCGGAACGAGCCTCAGCCTCGGCACGAGCCCGTCGCCGATCGGCGATGAGGTTCTGGTTCCGCTGTTCGAGAAGGCCGGCGTCGGAGACGTCCGCTTGATCCCCGTCGCGCGCTACTCCCCGGCCTTCGTCCTCGACTTCGGCTATTACCTGCCGAACGGGGCCGCACCCGTCCTCGTCGAAGTCGGACAGCTGAGCGGAAGCTCGAATCCGCCCGAGCACCAGACGCTGTTCCCGGCCCAGATCACGGGCACGACGGCATTCGACCCCGGCGGGCAGACATTCGGCATCTACACGACAAGCCCGAGCCACTCGGCCTACACCGAGGACGAGCTCAACGATCTACTGCATCCCTCGAACGTGGAGCACGCGGTGCGCGTGTATCCCTTGAAGGATCGCAACGGGGTACCGGTCCCCAACGCGTACTTCGTCGGCTTCGAGGAAGCGTCGAACGGCGACTACCAGGACTACGATTTCACGCTCCACAACGTGCGACCGGCCTCGGGCGGGACCGTCGATGGTGACGGCGACGGATTCTCACCGCCTGCCGATTGCGACGATACCGACAGCGGCGTGTTCCCCGGTGCCACCGAGCTCTGCGACAACAAGGACAACGACTGCGACGCAGCGGTGGACGAGGGCAACCCCGGCGGTGGCGCGGCCTGCGCTACGGGTCAGCCCGGCGTCTGCGCCGCCGGCACCGAACAGTGCACCGCTGGTCAGATCCAGTGCGTGCCGGACACGACGGCTTCGGCCGAGGTCTGCGACGGACTCGACAACGACTGCGACAGCGCGGTCGACGAGAACGACCCCGGAGGCGGCGGCGTCTGCGGCACCGGGCAAGCCGGCGTGTGCGCCGCCGGCACGCAGGCCTGCGTGGCGGGAACGCTGCAGTGCGAGCCCGATCAAGCTCCATCGACCGAGACGTGCGACGGTCTCGATAACGATTGCGACGGCACCGTGGACGAGGGCAATCCCGGCGGCGGAGCCTCGTGCGGCACCAGCGACGTCGGCGAATGCAGCCTGGGCACGCAGCAGTGCACGGGCGGCGCTGTCATCTGCGTCGGCAATATCGACCCCGGCGCCGAGCGCTGCGACGGACTCGACAACAACTGTGACGGCGTCGTGGATGACGGCAACCCCGGCGCCGGGACCAGCTGCAGCACCGGCCTGTCCGGTGTCTGCGCGGCCGGGGCCGAGCAATGCACCGCCGGATCGCTCGTCTGCGTCCCCGACATCGCTGCCTCGCCGGAGGTCTGCGACGGTCTCGACAACGACTGCGACGGCGCGACCGACGACGGCGATCCCGGTGGCGGCGCACCGTGCGCGACCGGCAATCCGGGAGCGTGTGCCACCGGCACCGAACGATGTCAGCTCGGCCAGATCGTCTGCCAGCCCGACGCTTTGCCGAGCGCGGAAACCTGCAACGGCATCGATGACGACTGCGATGGTGCGGTCGATCAGGGCAATCCGGGCGGCGGCGGCGCGTGCACGACGGGGCTCGCGGGCATCTGCGGCCCCGGGAGCGTGGCGTGCGCGAACGGGAACTTGCGATGCGAAGCCGTCGCCAGCGCGCAGCCGGAGATCTGCAACGGCGAGGACGAGGACTGCGACGGCGTCGCCGACGACGGCGATCCGGGCGGCGGTGGCGCGTGTGACAGTGGACAGCCCGGGATCTGCGCAGCAGGGATCGAGCACTGCGAGGTCGGCGCCCTCGTCTGCACGGGTGATGTCACGCCCGAGACGGAGATTTGCAGCACAGGAGTCGACGAGGACTGCGACGGTGCGACCGACGAGCTCGACGACTGTCGGCTCTGCTTCCTCGACAGTACCTTCGAGTCGAGCTCCCAGACGCGGCGCAACGTCATCAAGCTGTCCGCGTCGCCCGCACGCGACCGCGTCGTGGCGAAGGGGGGGTTCCTGATGTCGGCCGATGCGTCCGATGACCCCGACGGAGCAGACGTCACCTTGAGGCTCGGCCACGCCGCCGGCGTCCTTTACGAAGGAACGATCGCGGCCGGCTCGTTCGTCCGATCCGCGAACGGTCGCAAGTACTCTTACAAGGATAGGACCGAGCCGCTCGAGCAGGGCGGGATCCGCCAGGCCAAGATCGTTCTCAAGCGCGATCTGACGACCGCGCGCTACACGTTCAAGGCTCAAGCGCTCGATCTCGCGGGCCTCGTCGGCACGCAGTCGACATCGCACCTGAGAATCGGAAGTGCGTGTTATGACGATCCCGACGACGTTTGCATCCTGAACTCCGCGGGGACGTCGGCGAAGTGTGAATGACCTCCTCGAGACGACGACGGACCTAGGACCATCGTCGTCCCGCTCATGAGTCAACTCGGCAAAGCCCTCTTACGACCTTGACAGGGGGGGATACCCCCAACTATGTTTCCCCGTTCCCGATCGAGAACACCGCTGCCGTCTTGCGCTCCGTGCTCGCGCAAAAAAACAAAAAACTCGGCCGGGCCAGGGGCTCCTCTAATGCGCTACTCCGTACGCTTGGATCTTGTTCGCTTCGTCCTCCCGGCCCTCTTCGTTCTGTCTCTCTGCGCAACGGAGTCGAGAGCAGCACAGGTAACGGGTGAGCTACGCCAGTGGCACCGCGTGGAGCTGATCTTCACGGGCC
>SPBQ01000245.1 GCA_004525875.1 Myxococcales bacterium | reverse complement strand
GCTCGCCGACCGAGTCGGTAGCAATCTCGGACGGATCATCGGCCACGGTCGCCTTGGCAGCGTGCTACTTCTCAAAAGTCGCTGGTCGGAAGCCATCACCGAGCTCGAGCTGGCGCTGCGAATCGGAGGCGAGACGGTCAGCTTCCGAGCGACCGACGCATTCTTACTGTCGAGCCTCGCCGAGGCCCACCTGGGTGCGGGCGACCTTGCTGGCGCACGAAGCTGCGCTGAGCAAGCGCTCGACCGTGCAACACGAAAGACCCCGCTGTGGGCGATTCCGGCTCACCTCGCGCTTGGCCGCGTCATCCTTGCCGAGAGCGGCCGCGCGGGTCGCGAGCAGATCGAGGTCGCGCTCGCGAGCTGCGAGGCTTTGATCGAGAGAACGCAAGCGCTGTTCTACGAACCGCATGTGCACGAGCTCCGAGCCCAGCTCGCGCGCGTGCTCGGCGACGAGGCCCTGTGGACGCACGAGATGAATGAGGCCCTAAAGCTCCACACTCGGATGGGCGCGAAGGGCCACGCCCAACGGGTCACGAGCATGCTCTCGTAGTAGCTCGGGGCGCGGCGCGAGTCGCGTGCCCTGCACGTCGATAGGCTGGAGGATTCATGCGTACGAATACCGGTATTCGAGCCTTCGACGGAGGCGTCGCGATCGTCACCGGTGCCGCCTCCGGGATCGGTCGGGCACTGGCCGAGGAGCTGGCGGTGCGCGGCTGCGAGGTGGTCGTCGCCGACGTCGACGTCGAGTTTGCCGAACAGACGGCAGCCTCGATTCGCAACCGCGGTGGTCGCGCGACGACTGCAACCCTCGACGTGACCGACTACGACGCGGTCGCACGCGCCGTCGGGGAGACGCGCGAACGCTGCGGCCGCCTCGATTTCCTGTTCAACAACGCGGGCATCGCCACTGCCGGCGAGCTCCGCAACCATACGATCGAGGCGTGGCGCACGATCATCGACGTCAACTTCATGGGCGTGGTCCACGGTGTGCAAGCGGCCTACCCGGTCATGATCGAGCAAGGGTTCGGCCATATCGTCAACACGGCGTCGATGGCCGGGCTTTCAGGCGGAGCCTCGGGGAGCTACACGGCGACCAAGCACGCCGTGGTGGGGCTGTCGAAGATGCTGCGCGCCGAAGCCCACGCCTACGGCGTGCGTGCGAGCGTGCTGTGTCCGGGCGTCGTCCGAACGCCGCTGCTGCGCGGTGGCAAGCGCGGAATCTTGCTCGAGCGCCGCCTCGACGAGGACGAGCAGCGCGAGCTTGCGGCGATGATCTTCGAACGCTTGCGGCCGATGGACGCATCGCACTTCGCCGTCAAGGCGCTCAACGATGTCGCACGCAACAGAGCCATCATCGTCGCACCAGCCTGGTGGCGGCTGTTCTGGTTCATCGATCGGCTGTTTCCGGCGTTCGGCATATTTGCGGCACGCAAGACCGCCGAGATGGCGCGCAGGGCACTCGAAGCCAAGCACCGTGACAAGATGCGAAGCCAGCCAGGCGAATCGCGAGCAAGCCCGTGATCGACATCCGACGCAGCCTTGACCGCGGTCACGCCGAGCACGGCTGGCTCGAGAGCTACCACACGTTCTCGTTCGCCGACTACTCGGACCCGCGGGCCCCCCACAACATGGGCTTCCGCGCGTTGCGGGTGATCAACGAGGACAGGGTGCAGCCCGCCCAGGGATTCGGCACGCACTCCCACCGCGACATGGAGATCATCAGCTATGTTCTCGAGGGTGGCCTCGAGCACGCCGACAGCATGGGCAACGGATCGGTGATCCGCGCCGGCGAGGTGCAGCGCATGAGCGCAGGGAGCGGTGTGACCCACAGTGAGTACAACGCTTCGCGTGACGCGCTCGTACACTTCCTGCAGATCTGGATCCTGCCCGCTCGTCGCGGGATCGAGCCATCCTACGAGCAGAAGAGCTTCTCGGAGGAGGCGCGCAGAGGGCGGCTTCGACTGGTTGCATCCGGGGATGCGCGCGAGGGGTCGGTCAAGATCCATCAGGACGTGGACCTCTACACGGCGCTGCTGCAGCCGCGACAGTCGACCGAGCTCGGCATCGCTCGCGGACGACACGCGTGGGTGCAAGTCGCCCGCGGCGACGTGGAATTGAACGGCACGCCACTCGGTGAGGGCGACGGCGCCGCGCTCATCGACGAGCCGTGCGTGCTCTTGACCGCACGGGACGCCAGCGAGATCCTCGTATTCGACCTGGCCTGAGGAGAATTCCATGACCAAGCGCGGAAATGCCGACCATGAGATCCACGACCTGATCGCCGAACGCTGGAGCCCGTACGCGTTCAGCGGCGAGCACGTGTCGGGCGAGGACCTGAGCGCGATCTTCGAAGCCGCACGCTGGGCGCCCTCCTCCTACAACGAGCAGCCCTGGCGCTACATCGTCGCGGCGAAAGCAGACGCAGAGGGTTTCGAGAAACTGTTGTCCTGTCTGGTCGCGGGCAACCAAGCCTGGGCGAGGAGCGCTGCCGTGCTCGCGCTGGGCGTCGTGAGCTACCGCTTCGCGCGCAACGACAAGCCCAACGCAGCCGCCGAGCACGATCTCGGTCTGGCGAGCGCAAACCTCTGCATCGAAGCGACGGCCCGCGGTCTGTACGTGCACCAGATGATCGGCATCCTCCCCGACTGTGCACGGGAGCTCTATGCGATTCCGGAGGGGTCGAGCGCGCTGACGGGGCTCGCCATCGGCCATCTCGGCGACGCTGCCGCGCTGCCCGATAACCTGCGCGAGCGCGACGGCGCACTGCGGGCGCGCAAGCCGCTCAGCGAGTTCGTGTTCGCGGGCTCCTGGTCCTCCCCGGCGAAGCTCTAGATCCCGAGCCGCCCACCCTACTCGTCACGCACGCTTGGCGAGTCGCCATGATGCGTGGCACACTCCGCCACCGTGTCCGACCATGAATCCGCCCTCATCCCGCCAGGCGTCGTGAACATCAGCGATGCGCTCGCTTCGGCACCGCTGTACCGACGCGAGCCTTTCCGCCTGTTCTTCCCGCTCGGTATCCTGCTGGCCTGGGGCGGCGTGGGGCACTGGCTGCTGCACGCGCTCGGCGTGCTCGAGAACTATCGCCCCGTGTTCCACGCCATGACCCAGATCCAGGGGTTCCTGATGTGCTTCGCGGTGGGCTTTCTCTTCACGATGATTCCGCGGCGCACCGGCAGCGCTCCGCCCGCCTCGTGGCAGGTGCTCGTGTGCGTGCTTGCACCGGTCGTGACGGCCGTGGCCGCGTGGAACGAGCGGTGGATGGTCGCGCAGGTCGCATGGCTGGCGCTGGCCTTCACGCTCATCGGATTCGCCGTCAGCCGCTTCGTCAGCGCGACCTCGCGCAGGCGGCCTCCGAACAGCTTCGTGTGGATTCCCGCTTCGCTGCTCATGGGCATCGGTGGATCGCTCATGACCGGTGCCTACGGTGCCCTCGGCGTCGAGTACACCTGGCTTCACCAGCTCGGCTTGCGCCTCGTCCTGCAGGGCATGTTCGTCGGATTCGTGCTCGGGGTGGGCGGGCTCGCGATCCCGCTCATGACACGCGGCCAGGCTCCGCCCGACGGTGAGTCGACCGCCGCCGACTACCGCGCGCGCGCCGGACACATCACGGGCGCCGCGCTGCTCGTTGCGAGCTTCGTCATCGAAACCAGGGTGTCCCTGCAGGCTGGACTGCTGCTACGCGCAGTCGACGTGCTCGTCGTGCTGCTGCTCGGCGCTCAGATCTGGCGTGTCCCGTCCGAGCCGGGCTGGAACCGATGGCTCATCTGGCTGGCGGCGTGGATGCTGCCGGCGGGGTACTTCATCGCCGCCGCCTTCCCGCACGAGTACAAGGGCGGCCTCCACGTCGTATTCATCGGCGGGTTCGCGCTGCTCGCGCTCGCGGTGAGCGCGCAGGTCGTGCTCGGACATGGTGGCTACCGCGAACAGATGCTCGGTCGGCCCTGGCAGGTCCCGCTCATGGGCGGGCTGATCGTCGCGGCGGTCGTTGCGCGCGTGCTGGTCGAGTTCGACCGGCAGCACTTCTTCGTGTGGCTCGGAATCGCGGCAGCCCTGTTCCTCGCGGCCACGCTCGTGTGGGCCGCGTTCCTCGTGCCGAAGCTGATGGCCCGGTTGCGGGACTCGTGATCGCCTACGCCAGCTCGCCGTCCCGTGACGCATGAGACTCTCGCGTCGACAAACGGCTATGCTCTCGCCGTATTGCCTCCACCGATGCTGAGCAGCACCGTCCGAGCGCGCGTAACCGTCACCTCGGCATCGGGGAACGCCATCCCACACGACTCGAGATTCTCGTAGAAGCTTTCGAGGTAGGGGCCGGCTGCCTTGAGAGCGGCGACCAGCTCCTGATGGCCTCGCGCGTAGTGTACGATGAGCTCGGCGTCATCCTTCCGATCGCCGCAGTCTGCGACGTGGCACCCGTTGCGGTCCACCACGTACCAGCGCCCGTTCTCCTCCCTCGTGCTCCAGAGGTCTATCGTTCCCATAGGCTCGGATCTTGCCATGGCCAGCGCCGGAAACCTGCGGACCGAGCACCACGCGCTATGTTGGGGAAATTTGCCCTGCGAGCTCGGCGGGCATTGCGGAGGGCAGAACGGCCATCCGAGTCGAAGCGCAAATGCCCGCCACGAGCCGTCCATCGGGTAAATTTCCCGCAGAACTTGCGGGCGGAGGGAGTCGCCCCCAGTGGGGGCTGACGCGTGGTGCCTTCCTTTGCCGCGTTCCTCGCACCGAGGATG
>SPBQ01000435.1 GCA_004525875.1 Myxococcales bacterium | reverse complement strand
CGCTGGCGCCGCCCGACAGCGCGCTCGGTTCGGCCTTCTCGAGGTAGTTTTCGAGCGCGTCGGACACGGCCGACACCAGGTTGATGAACAGGAAGACCAGCGTAACGCCGAGAAAGACCGAGACGGGCAGGTAGCCGACGCCGCAACAGGTTCCGAAAAGACAGGCTCCAAGATTCGTCATGATTGCGCCTCTGGGGTTTTCCCTATGCGAGAGGCGTGCCGCATCTCGCCGCCTGAACCTGCGAAAAATCAGGGATTATCCGCCCCTCGGCCCTGCCCGGGCCATCACCGTCGCTGCAGCCGTGACGGGTCTACGCCATCCGCTCGGCCGGCGCATGAACGAGCGCATGCGGCCGCCAGCGATGGCCTCGTGCCCGCGACGACCGTCGCCATTGACTCACACACTAGCTGACACTATCGTCAGTAACTGACATGAATGTCAGCGAAACACCGGTCAGCGCCCGCGTGCGCAGCCGCCTGGCCACCCGCCAGCGCTTGCTCGACAGCGGCCGCAACCTGTTCGCCGTGCGCGGCCTGCACAAGGTGACCACGCACGATATCGCCCACGGCGCGGGCGTCGCGGCCGGGACGTTCTACCTTCACTTCTCGGACAAAGAAGCCATGTTCCGCGAGATCGCCTACGACGGCATCGATCGTCTGCGCGACCGACTCCAGGAAGCCATGGACTCGGCCGACGACATCAAGAGCGCCGTGCGCGCCCACGCCGAGGCCCTCATCGCGTTCGCCGAGGCGGTGAGCGATCTGGTCGGCATGCTGTTTGGCCGCGATCACGGCGCCGCCGAGCTCGAGAGCGAGATCCTCGACTACTCGGCCAGTACGCTGGCCGGCGCTCTGTTGCAGCGACGCAGCGAGGGCACGCTACCGCCGGAGCTCGACCCGGAGGTGACGGCACAGGCGATGACCGGGATGCTCAGCCGTACGGTCGCTTGGTGGATCGAGGACCCGACCCGTGCGCAGCGCGAATCGCTCATCCGCACGATCATCGGAATCCAGCTCGGAGGGACCTATACCGACTAACCCGCTCGCTGCCGCGGCCGGCTCGAGAAGAGCGGCCGTCGCCACACTGGTGCCGCAGCCGAGTCCCCGTCCGGATCAAGGAGCAGTCCATGGCAGACCACATCACTCACGACCCCATCTACAACACCGTCGATCGTGACGACTTCCAGGCCTTGATCGAGGTCGATCGCTACAACGAGCGCACCGACGCCTTCGACGACATCATCGCCAAGACCCACGACCACTTCTGGGATCCCGTCGATGTGCGCTACATCGATTTCCGGCAACCGTTCAATCTCCAGGAAGAGCACCTCATGCCCGAGGAGTTCGCGCCCGAGCTGAGCACCGCCGTGGCCGACAAGCTCGACGAGGGACAGAAGATCCGCCTCTCCAACGAGGTCACGCACTGGATGGTCTCCAATATCCTTCACGGCGAACAGGGAGCGCTGTCGCTTGCGGCGAGCCTGTGCCACATCCTGCGCGACCCCGGCGCGCAGGAGTACGCCGCCAATCAAACACGCGAGGAGGCCCGACACGTCACCGCCTTCTCACGCTACATCGAGAGCCGCTGGGGAACCGCGCTTCCGGCCGGCAACACGCTGTCGACCATTCTCGGCGACATCGTCGCGGCGCCCGAGGTCTACAAGAAACTCGTCGGCATGCAGATGCTGGTCGAGGGCCTGGCGATGGGCGCGTTCGCGACGATCCACGTCAACACGAACGACCCGGTGTTGCACCGACTGGTGCAGCTGGTGATGACCGACGAGGCCTTCCACCACAAGTTCGGAAAGATCTGGGCCGACCGGACGATGCCGAAGCTGAACGAAGAAGAGCATGAGAAGGTCGAGGCCTGGGCCGCGCAGTGCTTCGAGCACCTGCTCTTCAACCTCGTGAACCCCGAGCAGAAGAAAGTCCTCTACGCGCAGTTCGGGCTCGACTGGCAGTGGGTCCATGGTGCCGTGACAGAGGCGTTCACCGACGAGCGGCGTCGCAAGATGATGACCGAAAGCACGAACGTCTTTCGCGTCCTCATCAAAACACTGCTCAACGCCGGCATCATCACGGAGCGGACTCGCCCGATCTATGCCAACTGGGTCGACATGGAAGAGCTCGCGACCGAGGGCGAGGAGATGTGCGGCGAGCCCATCGCCGAGGAAGGCATCGAGTACCTCCGGGAAGTGAACGCCGGTCGCAAACGCATCGGGCGTACGGGAATGCGCCCCACGACGCGCGCAGCCGGCTGACGCGAACCCATCGCCGGCCGCGGGCCGGTTCGTTCGCCGGGCCCTCAGGAACGTTCGCGAAACAGACCGAACGAGCTGGTGTACCCGTGCAGGAAGGTCCGCCCCTGCACCTCGCCGATCTCGCCGTTACAGAAGAAGCCGCCGAGCGGTACCTGTCCGAGGTGTCGCTGGAACAGGCCCGTGTCATGGTCGGGCCGGCCATACAGTCCCGCACCGCGTCCGAGACACGAGAACATCAGCGAGCCGCGCGGCGCGGCGGCGTCGCCGTGCCGGCTGGCGTAGCGCACCAGTAGCTCGTCGAGGTCGGCCGACGACGTGCGTGCGTCGCGCAGCTGGAACTGCACGACCATGTTGTCGGCGACGTCTGCCCCTACGGCCAGCGCTCCGCTATCCTCGTCCAGCCCGATGAGGTTGCGCACCAGGAAGTCGCCCTGCCCGTACTCGCTGCAACCGGCGCGCATCACCACCCCGAGAAACAACGAGCGGCGAAACAGATCGCGATCGTGCTTCACGAGTCCGTCGTAGACGTCGCGCAGCACCTCGAGCGGCAGCCGACCGTCGAGCGAGCGGATAAGATTCCCGTCGCTGCTGGTAACGAACATGGGGTCGCCGATCGGTCGGCACCCCTGCGCTACCACGGTGTCGACCTCGATGTCGCCATGCAATGCCACCCCCACCGCGCCGGCCCGGTAGCTGCTGGCACCCACGTACAGGACGTTCTCGCCGGAGCTCGCCGTGCCGCTTGCCAGGCCGCCCACCTTGCGCCCCGACGGATACACGGAATCGAGCCCGCGTAGCAGGGCCTCCGCGTCGAACGT
>SPBQ01000546.1 GCA_004525875.1 Myxococcales bacterium | reverse complement strand
GGAATCCGCCGTGCGTCGACCTACAGCGCAGCGCGTGGCGCCCAGATCTCGTGGGTGCGCGCGGTAGGCACCGAGGTCGCACCGCTCGGCGTCCAGGTGAACCTGATCGCGCAGAACTTCGTCGAGAACGAAGCATATTTCCCGGCCGAGGTGCAGGCGCTCCCGGCTTTCCAGGAGCGGCTCCGCCGCGAGGTCCCGGTACGACGTCTGGGCACACCTGAAGAGGATGCGATGCTCGCCGTCTTCCTCGCGAGCGACGAGTGCCGCTTCATGGTCGGCCAGAGCCTCCCCTTCGCGGGCGGCTGGGTCACCTAGTGGTCTCTCCGTGTAGACGGTCCACGGCTTCGCGCGCTGAGAAGGGCTCTCGGGTATTGGTAGGGTCGGTCGGGAGCGAGGTTCCGCGTCGAAGGAGCGAGTGCGCATGGCATGGACTGCAACGGGCCGACTCGATGCGGGTGACCGCTTTCCGCCGCTCGACCTCGAGCTCGTCGGCGGCGGGTCGCTCGTCCTGCCGAATGCGCAGCGAACAGTCGTCCTGATCTACCGCGGCCACTGGTGATCGCACTGTCATCGGCAGTTGGCCGATTTCGAGAATCACATGGACGAGTTCCTGGCCCGCGAGACGGCGATCGTTGCCGCGTCGGTCGACTCGCCCGAAGATGCGGAGAAGATGCGTGACGACGAGCAGCTGACGTTCGCAGTTGCGCACAGCCTCGACATGACGGAGTTCGCCGAGCGGTACGGGGCGTACTTCTCCGCAGAGCGTGGCTGTCTCCACGCGACCGGCTTTGTGCTCGACCCGGACGGCACGGTGGCTCATGCCGTATACGCGACCGGCTCGATCGGGCGGCTGGAGCCGAGGGCCACGATCCGCGCGATCGACTACCTGATCGCTCAGCAAAGCTGATCCGGGCTCACGGGGACAGGGCGGGCCCACGACACGGCCTACTAGCCGACATCTGCCCACGCTTGAGGAGATCCCTGCTCATTACCGCGGTCGTGTAGCCGTCGGGGACGGCCTGACGAGACGCCGACTAGTCCGATTCAGCGCGTGTTGCGCGGTAGTCGTGCGATAGTTTTCACCGCTCTCCAGCGGTCTTGAGCGGACTTGAGCGGAAGATTCGACTCAGCCGCGCACGCTCTCGGGCAGCCCGCGATCGGCGTGAACACGCCAGAAACGGCTTAACGGAGCGGCGCCGGAGTCGAACCGACCGAGCGTGGGGTTACCACACCGCACAGGTTTTGAAGACCCGCTGTGGTTTCGCCGGACACGGCTTGGAGCAGTCGTTTTCGAGGTGTTTCAGGGCTGTGCGCGATAGTGATTGCGATAGTCCTCACGAGACGCACCCTGGATGCCGCAGTTCGAGCGTTGTCACCGTCGCGCAGGTCACGTTTCATCGTGTAGGAGTGCCCCGACGGCGCTGGGCATCGACGATGTGCGTCGATGTACCTCGGCGATCCCCCAGAGCGCAGAGACGTCCCCCCGGGCGGACTCATCCATGTCGAGCCCGGCACGGCGCTCCAGACCGCCAACCACGGCGACGACGACCTCGTGCTCTACGCCTATGGGACACCACCCGAGAGCGAGCACGCAGAGATCCTCGACCCCTTCGTCTAGACCTCCAACGTCTCCCTCACGCGTCATTCCCGATCACTGGCCCAGGCCAGGCTGTTGGGATCGGCTCGGCGAGTCTTCGGCTGCGGCGTCGTACCGTCGGGTTTCTGTCCTGAGCGGTTCAGACGACGTCCCGGATCTGGTCGAGGATGCGGCTGAGTCCCATGGCGAGGAGGGCAGCCAGTGCGCCGTAGCCGGCGAGGGTGGCGGTTTGTGACAGCCATCGTGGCACGGCGGCGGACGTCGACGCAGCGAGGGTGATGGCGGTCGATGCCACCATCACGAGGATGGTGAGCCCGATCAGATGTGCTGGCTCGCAGCCGCAGAAGCTTTGTGACGTGAAGAAGAGGCCGGCCATGAACAGTGCCATCAAGCCGAAGGAGGCAAGCACCACGTACCCGATCTGCACGTCGTCGCCGGCTGGCGGCAGTTTCCGGTCGAGAGCCCAGTCCACGCCTGAGACGGCGAAGCCGAAGGCGACGAAGAGGCCCGCGAACATCGCCACGTTG
>SPBQ01000108.1 GCA_004525875.1 Myxococcales bacterium | reverse complement strand
TCGAAGACCTGGCCCAGGACATCAGGGAGCTCGGCCGTCGGATCGGCGTCGAGCGGCAACGTCGACTGCTCCTCCGCACATCGCTCGCCCGCGTCCTCGACCGCGGTCGGTCGGTAGCCCGGCAGCTCGGCGTCCTCCTCTCCGGTCGCGGGTCGGGCGTGGGTAGAAGAGGGCTCGCGCGGAACGCCTCGCCCATCCGATCGCGACCGCGCCGCCGGCGCGTCGCGCCGCCGCTCGCCCGGCACGTTGCGCGACAGACGCTCCATGTCGTCCGCGCTGAGGCCCCAGCGGCCAAGGGGACTGGCACTGCCCCGCAACAAGTCACGCACCGACTCGATCACGAACCGCTGAACGAGCTCCGCGTCGTCGAACCGCACCTCCGCCTTGGCGGGATGGACGTTCACGTCGACACGATCCGGCGCTACCTCGAGGAACAGGACCGCGGCGGGGTAACGGTTCCTCACAAGGTAGGTCCGGTAGGCCTCCATCAGAGCTCTGAACAACGCACGATCGTGAACCCAGCGCCCGTTAACGAACAGGGACAGTCGCTTCGCCGACCCGAACGACACGCCGGCGGGGCTCAAGGAGCCCGTCAGCACCAGACCGGCGTGACGCGCCTCGATCTCGACCATCGCCGTCGCGAGCTCGCGGCCGTACACCTGCCGCAGACGGCCAGCGAGGTTCTCCACGGGCCCGAAGTCGAACGCCGCACGGCCGTTGCGCAGCAGCCGCAGGTGCACACCGGGATTGGCGAGCGCGATCCGCCGCAAATTGTCGGCGGCCAGCGAGTACTCCGCCGACGCGCTCTTGAGAAACTTGCGCCGTGCCGGCACCGAGCCGAACAGATCGCTCACGGTGACGCGTGTCCCCGGACGCGCGCCCACGGCGCCGACGTCGACGACGTTGCCACCCTCGACGCGAATAACCGCGCCCGCCTCATCCAGTCGGCGCCGTGAGACCAGCTCCAGCTTGCTCACTGCGCCGATGCTCGCCAGTGCTTCACCGCGAAACCCGAAGCTGCACACGCCGTCGAGGTCTGATAGATCGCGAATCTTGCTCGTAGCGTGCGGACGAATGGCCAGCTCCAGCTCGTCGCCGGCGATCCCGTGGCCGTCGTCGGTAACGACGATGCGCCCGCCGTCAGCGTCGTCGTACTCGACGGTCACGCGCACTGCACCCGCATCGAGCGAGTTCTCCACCAGCTCCTTGACGACGCTGGCCGGCCGTTCCGCCACTTCGCCCGCGGCGATGCCGGCGATCACCGGTTCGGACAGCAGCTCGATCGACCGCATCGTCAGCGACCGGTAACGCGGGCCACGAGGTCCACTTCGACCGCCGCTCCGAGCGGTAGCGCGGAGACCTCGACGGTGGCTCGGGCCGGGTACGGCTCGTCGAACCGTTTCTCGCAGATGCGGTTGAGCGCAGGAAACTCGGCCAGATCGGTCACGTACACCGTGAGCTTGAGGACGTCGCCCAGGCCCGTGCCCGCCGCAGCCAGCACGGCCTCGAGATTATCGAGCACACGCTCGGCCTCGGCCTCGAAGCCACCCTCGACCAGCCGTCCCGTGGCCGGGTCGAGCCCGATCTGCCCCGAACAGAATAGCAGACCTCCCGCCGCCACCGCCTGGGAGTACGGGCCGACCGCGCGTGGCGCAGCCTGCGTGACAATTGCCTGCTTGCCGCCGGCTTCCGGTTCACTCACGAGCGAATCCTCCGAACTTCCCTCACGCCGGGCACGCGGCGCAGGTTGCCGCTCACGCGCTCGAGATCGTCCATGCACAGCAGCGTCATCTCGAAAACGTTGAGCGCAATGTCCTTGCCGGTGGTCCGTACATAGGCGCGGTCGATGTTCACGCCGACCGACGCGATCGACTGGCTCATCGCGGCCAGCAGTCCGGTACGATCGCGTGACACGACCTCGATCTTCACCGTGCTCGGTGCGCGAGCGCCCTTCTCCCACTCGACGTCCACGTGGCGCTCGGCGTCGGTGCCCACCAGCCGTTCGCACTCGGCGGAGTGCACCGTCACACCGCGACCACGCGTCATGAACCCGACGATCGGCTCGCCCGCCAGCGGCCGGCAGCAACGCGCGAAGCGCGCCACCGCGTCCTCGGTGGTCGTGACGATCACGGGCGCGGCGCGACGACGGCCGCGCTTTCTCGAATCGCCCTCCAGGAAGCTCAGGAGCGCCCGGACACCACGCCGGGTGCGCGGCACGTCGGGCTCCGCGTCGGGAATGAGATGCTGGACGACCTGACGCGTGGTTAGCCGTCCGTAGCCGATCGCCTCGAACATCGCCTCCTCATCGGCTCGCTTGAAGTGTCGGAGCAAATCCGCCATGCGCCCCTCGCGCCGCAGGCGCGGCAGATCGAGCTGGTAGCGCGCAAGGTCGCGCTCGATGAGCTCGCGGCCCAGAGCGATGCTCTTCGACTTCTCCTCCAGCTTGATCCAATTGACGATGCGCTCGCGCGCACGCTGCGTGCGAACGAACTTGAGCCACTCCTTGGAAGGCGTCTGCTCGGGCGTTGTGACCACCTCGACAGTCTCACCCGACTTGAGCTGATAGCGCAGCGGTACCAGCTGTCCGTTGACGCGGCCGCCCGCGCACCGGTCGCCGATGTCGGAATGGATGCGATAGGCGAAGTCGACGACCGTCGACCCCACCGGCAGGCTCTTCGGCTGCCCCCGCGGTGTAAACACGACGACATCGTCCGTGAAGAGGTCCTGCTTCACCGTATCGACGTAGCGTTCGGGGTCATTCAGGTGCTGCTGCCACTCGAGGATCTGCTCGAGCCAGTCGAAGCGATCCTCGTCGGTACCGCCGGGCCGACCCGTCTTGTAGCGCCAGTGGGCGGCAATCCCGAATTCTGCGACCTTGTGCATCTCGAGGGTGCGGATCTGGACCTCGAGCCTCTCACCGTAGGGTCCGATTACGGTCGTATGCAGCGATTGGTAGTGATTCGCCTTGGGCAGAGCGACGAAGTCGCGGAACCGCCCGGGCACCGGCGGCCAGTTCGAGTGGACCGTGCCGAGCGCCTCGTAGCACTCCGCCTCCGTGTCCACGAGCACGCGGAAGCCGACGACATCGTAGATATCGTCATAGCGCAGCCCCTGTTCTTCCATCTTGCGAAAGATCGAGTAGGCGCTCTTCGGGCGACCGATGACGCGGGCGTCAAGACCGGAGTGACGCAGGCGATTCGTCATCGTCATGCACACCTCGCGGATGTACCCCTCGCGCTGCACGCGCCGGAGCTCGAGTCGCTCCTCGATCTCCTTGCAACGGTCCGGGCGCAGGATGCCGAAGCAGATCTCCTCGAACTCTGACTTGAGCCAGTAGATGCCGAGGCGATGCGCGAACGGCGAGTAGAGGTCAAGCGTCTGCCGGCAGATCCGCCGCTGTGCCTCGGTCGTAAGGTGAGAGATCGTTCGCAGGTTGTGGACACGGTCGGCCAGCTTGACCAGCAGCACGCGGATGTCCTTGGCACTGGCCAGCAGCATCTTGCGGACACTCTTCGCCTCCGCCTCCTCGCGCCTCTCCGCCTCCAAGGTGGTGATCTTGGTGACACCGTCGACCAGTCCGGCAACTTCCTTGCCGAATAACTCGTCGATCTGCTCGATCGTTGCCAGCGTGTCCTCGACCGTGTCGTGCAGGAGTCCGGTCACGATTGTCGGCACGTCGAGCCGCATGTCCGCGATGATGTCGGCAACCGCGATCGGATGGGTGACGTAGTCGGCCCCCGACTTGCGCTTCTGCCCGCTGTGGACCTCGGCGGAGTAGCTGTAAGCCCTGCGCACGATCTCGACGTCGGCGCCCTCGTTGTACTTGAGGATCTTGGCCGTGAGCTCCTCGGCGCTGACGACGTCGGCGGGAGCGAGCGCCTCGGTCATCACCGCTCGTCCGCGCCGGGCCCGGACGGACCTCGACTCGCATCGAACTCCGCAAGAAGCTTCGAAAGCTGGTCGTCCGGGTAGCGCGTCGTGCGACGGCGTTCAGTGCCGACGACGGCCACGAAAGCCGCGATCGCCGCCTCGAGAACGTCGTTGATGATGAAGTAGTCGTACCAGGGGAGATGGCTGATCTCGGCGCACGCGCCCTCGAGGCGGCGGCGTACGGTCTCGGGCGTGTCGGTGTTGCGAGCGATCAATCGCTGCTCGATGTGCGCCCTGGAAGGCGGGAGCAGGAAGATGGAGACGGACTGTGGATAGGTCGCCTTGATCTGACTCGCGCCCTGGACGTCGATATCGAGCAAGACGTCGCGGCCACGCCCGAGGCGGGCCTCGAGATCCGCGCGCGACGTGCCGTAGCGCTCGCCATGAACCTCGGCCAATTCGGCAAACTCGCCGCCCGCGACCATCGCGTCGAACTCCTCGTCGACGACAAAGTGGTAGTCGACGCCATCGCGCTCCGTGCCCCGCAGCGCGCGCGTGGTCGTAGAAATCGAAAGCTCGATTCGCTGCAGGCGCGCCAGCGCCGGCGTGCACAGGCTCGTCTTACCGGCGCCCGAAGGGCCAGACACAATGAACAGGCATCCGCTGCGTCTGAGCTGAGTGTCGCCTACCTTGACAGTCATTCCACGTTTTGCACCTGCTCGCGAACCTTTTCCACCTCGGCCTTGCCAGCGAGCACGTGATTGGTGACCTCGAGGTCGGCGGCCTTCGAGCCGATCGTGTTCAGCTCACGGTTGATCTCTTGCAAGACGAAGTCGATGCGCTTTCCGACCGGCCCCTCGGCCGCGAAGATGTCGCGCAGACTGTCGAGGTGGCTTTCCAGCCGCACGAGCTCCTCCGTGACGTCCGCGCGGTCGGCAAGCAGCGCCGCTTCCTGGGCCAGACGCGCCGGATCGATCTGATCGCGACCGAGAAGCTCGCCGATCCGCTTCTCGAGCCGTTCCTTCAGATGCGGCACGAGGATCTTCGCCCGCTTGCGTATCTCCTTGACCAGCACGCGTAGCGCGCGCGCACGCGACTCCATGTCGCGCTTGAGATGAGCCCCTTCGCGCCCACGCGCGCGCGCATGCGCCGCGAGCGCCCGGTCGAGCAGTGCTCGCACCGTCTCGAGCTCAGCCTCGGGATTGCCCGGGCGCTCCCCCTTCTGGAAGAGCTCGCCGCGGCCCTGCAGCAACGCGAGGTCCACCTCGCCGGCTAGGCCGAGCTCGCGCTGCAGATCTCGCCAGGCATTCACGTAGGCTCGCGCGAGGTCCTTCTGCAGAAAGATTTCCTTTCCACGCGATGCCGAGCTGCGGTTGACGAATACCTCGACACGGCCACGTCCGATTGCCGCCGCGACCGCACGCCGCAGGTCAGGCTCCCAGGGAGCGTACTCGCGCGGCGCCGCTACCTTCACATCGAGGTGTCGCTGATTGACGCTTCGAACCTCGACGGCAATCTCCACGTCGCCCGCGCGCGCCTGGGCCGCGCCGAAACCCGTCATGCTCTTCATGCGGCCATCATAGCCCGTGCGGCACCGCGATCGCGACCGCGCAGGCCTCCAGGTCCCCCCGCCGCGAGGTCATCGATTGTACCCCCGCATCAGCCAGCGCCTCTGCTCCTCCTCGAGGTCAACCGCCCTGGTGGCACACAGCTTCGTCATCGAGCGCCAGAGGCGGTCCAGCCCGCGGTCGGCGTGGCCACGCATATCCGGACGATCGCGGAACGCGCGGTCGAAGTCGATCAACACCGGGCCCTGCTGCTCGTCGATGATCACGTTGTGGCCCGTGAGATCGACATGGTAGACGCCCGCATCGCGAAGGCTGCGCACCGCGCGGCCCACGTCCGCCAGTAGGATCTCGCGCTCGGCTGGGCCACGGGCTGTGTAAGCGTCGATCAGAGGCGCGGCGCGGTCGATCGCCGCCGTGACGATCCATCCTCGGTAGAACGGCCCGGCCTCCTCGATACAGACCGCGAGCACCGTCGGCACCGGACAGCCGGCCGCCCGCGCCGCCTCGGTGACCACGAGCTCGCGCAGCGGACGTTCCGGTCTCCGAAGGTAGAGGTCCTTCACGAAGTGCCGTACCATACCCCCGCGGCGATACTTGCGCAGGTAGACGGCCTTGCCGCCCGGCAATACCAGCCGCCGGGCGCCTCCGCGACCGCCGAGCTCGACGCGCGTGGACGCGAGCTCCCGCGCTGCGGCCCCCGCCCTCTCGTGGGAGCCCAGCAACAGATCGACCATCTCTTGGAGCTCCAGGCGAGTCGCGATCACCCGGATCGTACCTCGGTCGTAATCGACGAAGCCTGCTGGCAGTCTCACTCGGCAGATTGGCGCGACAAGTCAGTCGATCGGTTTCGCTTCGGCGATGAACAGGACGGGGACGTCGTTGTCGATCGGATAGCGAAGCTTGCACTGCTCGCAGTCGAACGCGTCCTCCGCAGAGGTAAGCTTCAATGGCCCCTTGCACTTCGGGCATGCGATGACGGCAAGCAGTTCCTCATCAAGTGACATCGGCATTCTCCCTCTAGCTAGACGAAACGGCGCGCACTCCCTGACCGTCAGGACGACTCCAGCAGCCCACGCACCCAAGCAACTTCACGCTCGAGCCCCTCGCGCAGTGCGACCCGCGGACCGTAGCCCAGCGCGCTCTGCGCGGCGGCTGTGTCGGCCGCCGTGTGTTTAACGTCACCCTTCTGCATCTCGAGCCGGTTGACCCGCGGATCGCGACCCACGATCTCGCCAATCGTGGCGATCACCTCGTTCACGGTGGTGCGGCTACCACCGCCGATGTTGAAGACAGCGCCGGCCGCATCCGACTCTGCAGCGGCCAGGTTGGCACCAACGATGTCGTCGACGAACGTGAAGTCGCGCGACTGCGTTCCATCGCCGAAGAGCGTGATCTCGGTGTCCTCGAGCACCGCGCGCGCAAAGCGATGAAACGCCATGTCAGGGCGCTGCCGTGGCCCGTACACCGTAAAATAGCGAAGCGACACGACCGGTACGCGGTAGTTCACCCAGTACAGCCTTGCGAGGTGCTCGCCCGCCAGCTTGGTCACGCCGTACGGAGAAACCGGCGCGGTGGCGCTCGTTTCCCGCATCGGCAGGTCGTCGGTGTCTCCGTAGACCGATGAGGAAGACGCATAGATGAATTTTGTCACGCCACTGTCGCGCGCGGCCTCCAGCAGGCGCTGTGTCGCATAGACGTTGTTATCGCTGTAGATGCGAAAGTCCTCTCCCCAGCTCGCGCGAACCCCGGCCTGAGCGGCCTGGTGGAAGACCCAGTCGACGCCTTCGAGCAGCGGCGCAAGCTTGCTGGTCAAGGAGATACGCAAGCGGGCGAAGATCCTCGTGCCGCATCTGAAGGAACGGCTCGAGAAGCGGATCGGCGAGCTTCTCGGTCGCGATCAGATCGATCCGGCGCGTCTGGCCCAGGAAGCGGCGCTGC
>SPBQ01000305.1 GCA_004525875.1 Myxococcales bacterium | reverse complement strand
GCATTTGCGCGAGCTCATCGAGCTACTCGAGGTGCGCGGGGTGCCGCGCGGTCGTATTACGGTGTTCGCGAGCGATGGTGCCGACGCCACGCCCGACCTGGCGGTTCTGGAGCACGCGGCCGAGGACGACTTCTGGCTGATCGAGGGGCTGTGGGTCGGGCGCTTGCTGGTCCCCGAGGTGTCTCTGATCGACACACGGATCGAGGGCGTCGAGATTCGACCCGCACGCGCCGGAGCGATCGAGCAATGGTTGGCATCGATCAGCGAGCGTCTGGTACCTGGCGGCCGGCTGTTGTTCTACGTGACCGATCACGGCTGGAAGAATCTCGAGGATCTGCGGAATAATGGCATTGTGCTGTGGGGCGAGCGGATGCTCGTCTCGGAGCTGCGTGACGCGCTTTCCGGTCTTCCGCACGGTGTGCGTGCCGTGATGGTCATGTCGCAGTGCTTCTCGGGCTCGTTCGCCAACGTGATCTACGGCGCCGGCATCGAGATCGGCAGTGTGTGTGGCTACTTCTCGACGATCGCTTCTCGGTTCGCGTACGGCTGCTACGCCGAGAATCGCGGACGCGACAACGTCGGCCACGGATTCTGGTTCATCGAGGGGCTGCGAGATTCGCGTGACCTCGATGAAGCGCACACCACCGTACTCCTGAACGATCGAACGCCCGATGTGCCGCTGAGGACGTCCGACGTGTATGCCGCCGATCTGTTGCGGCGAGAGGCGAGCGTGCGCGGGGTCTCGTTCGAAGCCTTGGTCGACGAGATGCTCGAGCAGGCGTGGGCCGACGAGCATCACTACGCGGCCGACTTCGCGTTGATCGACTCGCTCGGCAAGGCGTACGGCTCGTTCGGCCCGCGCAGCCTGTCCGGGCTCGACGAGCGAATGAGTAATCTGCCGGGGTTCGGCGACGATCTCGACAACTATGCGGACCGCTGGCGGCGCGCGCTCGACGACCTGACACGCGAGAACTTCGATCGCTTCCTCCAGGCCAACCCGCACTGGCACGAGTACGTGTCGTTGGACTTCCTGGCCGGTCTGGACCGGATCGAGAAGGATCGGATCCGGCGCTGGTTGCTGGACGATCTCGCCGCGTTCACGGCGGCCGACCCCGAGCGGCACGACCGGCTGGAGCTGCTGCGCACGATGTCGACCGAAGCGCGCGCGGCGGGCTACCGCATGCAGGTGCGATTGGGTGCCGCGCTACGCATGCGGCAACTGCTGGTGAGCATCGCAGGCGCGGTCTACGTTGACCGGCACGCGTCGGATCCGGAGCGCGAGATGCTCGAGTCCTTGCACGAGTGCGAGCGGCTGGAACTCGGCCGTCGCACGCGCCCGATGGGCCGGCGCCGCAAGCAATCCCCTCCCTATCCGGGCCTGGACCAAGAGATGGAGCTGATCGGCACGGTCCTGCCAGGCTACCTCGGCGTGGAGTTCGGTCCGCCCGACGCTTCAGCGCGCCGGCAACACGAGCTGGCGGCCGGGGCTGTACAGATCTCTTCGGTCGCGCGCGACTCGCCCGCGTGGCGCGCGGGCCTTCGTGTTGGCGATATCGTGCTCGGTCCTCCGGGCGCGTACTTCGACGAGCGCAACGAGCTCCGCGAATGGACGTTGACGTCGCTCCGTGGGGAAATCCGCGCTCTCGACGTGCTGCGCGACGGCCGTGTATGGACCTTCGATCTACGGATCGAGGCGCCGCCGGCCTGATTTACCGGTTGCCGCCGGCGCCTTGGTCACAGGATCAGCAGTGTTGTAAGTGAGGCTCGCAGGGACGGGCGAACGATGGAACGTGACGAGCTGATTTTACTTGGCGATCTGAACTACATCGAAGCGATGCGTGATCAGACGCGCGCGTGCGGCGGCACGATCATCGAGGAAGAGGGGCTGTGCATGATGCTCGGTCCTGCGCCGCATCCGATCCTCAACGTTCTGGTCCGGCTCGACGACCGGTCGACCGGCGAGGAGTGCATCGAGGAGGCGCACGGGCTGTTCGAGGCGAGCCGGCACGGGTTCACGCTCATCCTGCGCAACTCCGCCGACGATTCCGACGTGCGCGAGGCCGCGCTGAAGGCCGACCTCGTGCCGCTGCTGTCGCCGCCCGAGATGATCCTGGAGGAGCGTCTCGCACCGCCCGAGCTGGCCGACGACGTCGTCATCCGTGTCGTCGAGGACGCGGCCGGCTTGGCGGCTTTCATCGACGTCGCGGCCGACGCCTGGACCACGTACGGGATCGCGCCCGAAGTGACGCAGCGGACGTTTGCCAGCGGCAAGCTGGTCGGTGCGCCGCACGTGCGAGCGGTCGTTGCGTACCTTGAAGGCAGGCCCGCTTCGTGTGCGCTCGTCAACGCGAGTCACGGGGTGGCCGGCCTGTACTGGATCAGCACCGTGCGCGAGTCGCGCTCCCGAGGCCTCGGGGAGGCGTGCACCCGGGTCGTCACGAACCTCGCGTTCGATCTGGGCGCGCGCGCCGTGAGCCTGCAAGCCTCACCGATGGGTGAGCCGATCTACCGCCGTATCGGCTTCGAGCAGATCGCTACCTACGAGCTTCTGGCCGCGCTCGAACCGGGCTCCTGACCATCCGAATCTGCGGCGATCCGTCGTTCTCGCCTGCGCGAGATCGCTAAGGCTGCATCGTCGATGATCACGTAAACGCAAGGCACGAGCACGAGCGATACGCCCGTTGCCAGCAGGACGCCGAAGCCGAGCGATACCGCCATGGGGATGAGGAACTGGGCCTGGAGGCTGCGCTCGAGCAGAAGCGGGATCAGGCCGGCGAACGTCGTCAACGACGTGAGCAGGATGGCACGGAAGCGGTCGATGCCGGCATTCTGCGCCGCCTCTCGTGTGCCGGCGCCCTCGCGCCGACGACGATTCACGTAGTCGACGAGCACGAGGCTGTCGTTCACGACGACGCCGACGAGCGCCACGATTCCGAGCAGGGACATGAAGCTGAGGTCCATCGAGAGCAGGTAGTGGGCCCACACCGCGCCGGCGATGCCGAACGGAATCGCGGACATGACGATGAGTGGTTGGATGTACGATGCGAGAGGGATCGCGATCAGTGCGTAGATCACGAGCAGCGCGACGGCCAGTCCGCGTAGCAGCGCACCGAACGTCTCGCGCTGCTCGCGCTGCTCGCCTTCCAGCGAGTAGTGTAGCCCCGGATAGTCCGACTCGAGGCGAAGCAGCGGGCCGGCCTCGAGGCTGGCGAGGCTCTCGTTGGGGTTGGCCTTCTGGCGGTCTACCTCTCCGGTGATATTGATCGTGCGACGTCGCTCGGCGCGCTGGATCGATTCGTAGCTGCGGCCGTGGCGCACGCTCGCGACCGCGGAGAACGGCACCTCGCCGCCCTCGGGCGTACGGATCCGCATGTTCTCGACGTCGCCGATCGAGCGGCGCTCCGAGAGCGGGAAGCGTACGTAGACCGACGCGTCTTCGCGTCCGCGCTGAATCACCTGAGCCTCTTCGCCGTAGAACGCCTGTCGTACCTGTCGCGCTAGATCGCGGCGCGAGAGCCCCAGCGCCTCGGCCGCCGGTCTGATGTCGAGCTCGAGCTCGACCTTGCCGGGCCGGAACGAATCGGCGACGTCGAACACGCCGGGGTAGTTCTCGAGCTCCGCCTTGAGCCGGTCGGCGGCGGCCCGGAGCTGGTCGAGGTCGGGGCCGGAGAGCTCGATGTCGATCGGCTGGGCGGCGGCAAACAGATCCGATGAATAGAGCAGCTCGACGGCGTCGGGGATCGGTCCGGCAAGCTCGCGCCAGCGCTCCAGCACCTGTACCCCGCTGAAGGCGCGGTTCTGGGCGGGTGCGAGCTCGATGTTCACCTCCGCCAGATGCGAGAGGCCCGAGCCTCCCGATCGACGCGAGGAGCTGTGGCCCCGGGAGGCGCCGAAGGGCTGCGCGCCGAGCGAGCTGAAGATGTGGCGGAACGGGCGGCCTCCCTCGGTCTTCAGGTCCGCCTTGAATTCATCGGCGGTCGTCTGCGCGGCTAGTTCGAGTCGGTCGATCGCCGCGGCCGTCGTCTCGTACGGGGTGCCCTGGGGCATGGTGAGCGTGGCGACGACGTTGTCTGCCTCGGCGTTCGGGAAGAAACGGACCTTCACGCGGCCGGTCGCCACCAGCGCTGTCGTCACGATCAGCATCGCGACGCCCGTGGCCGCGACCGTGTAGCGCCACGAGACGAACAACGTCAGCG
>SPBQ01000274.1 GCA_004525875.1 Myxococcales bacterium | reverse complement strand
GGGCTACGCGATCGGGCCCGACTGGGCCTCGGCCGGATCGCTGCTCACTCTCAAGGCCGCCCACGCACTGAACGAGCTCGGTCGTCATGCCGAGGCCGTTCGCCTCCTCGTTCGTCCTCACATCACCGAACCGGAGCGCCCCGAGCTGCTTCAGCAACTGACGGCAGCGGCGTGGGGACTGTCCGCCGATGCAGCCGCCGAGGCCCTCATCGAGCGCAGCCGCGAGCTGGCACCCTGCGCCGACCTGAGGAACCAGGAGTTCCGCGCCCGGCAGGGCGGCGATCCGCGATCGCAGGCTTACTACGGCGGCCAGATCCGTATGGTCGCAGACCAGGCCGGGCCGGCGCTCACGCTCTTCGAGCAGGGGATTCATCTGGGTCCAGGATCGGTCGAGCTCGCGCTCGAGCGAAGCCGCGTGCTCGAGTTGCTCGGGATGACTTCACGGGCCGTGGATCTGCTGAGGAGCTTCGTGAGCGAGCACGCCTCACCACTCGCGGCCGCCGAGCTCGCGCGCCTGCTGTCTCTTCGCGGGGAGCAGCTCGCGGCACGCACACTCCTCGAACGCGCGCTCTCGCAGAACCGGGACCTCGAGGAGAACGATCCGTCCGCCTGGCAGCGTGCGCGCGCCACGCTGGGTGCGGCGCGCGCCTTGATGATCCTCGGCGATCCGGCCGCCGCGCGCGAGCTACTCGATCGTGACGCGCTCGGCGAACGCGACCCGGAGGAGCTGCGTCTGTGCCGTGCCGAGCTCGCGTACCGCGGTGGCGACGCCGCCACCGCAATCGAGCTCGCCCGCGGTGACGTGGGTGCGGTAACGAATGGTCGATTGTGGGCCTCGGCGCTCCAGACTCTGGCCCCGCTGGAGGAGGGCGCTGCGCTCGCGGATCCGTTCGATCCCAGCGACCTCATCGATACTCCCGGGCTGCTGAACGTGGCCCTGGCCCGTATGTCGGCACGCGACTCGCGCGATGCCGCGGCAGAGGCAACTCGGCAACAGCTGGAAATGGTAGCGGCCCTTCGGCAACGGCGCGCGCCGCTGATCGAGCGTCAGGAGTGGGAGGCGCTGTTCTCGCTCTACGTGGAGTACGGCGCGCATCGCAAGGCCCGCGAGCTCGGCTGGTATCTCACCGAGCAGCGACCCGACGACGCGGACGCGGCGCGCATGCTGGTGCGAGCCCTCGACCGCGATGCGGACGTCATCGCACGCCTCGGCGCCGCGTTGCGAGCCATCGAGATAGCGCCCGACGACCCCGACCTGCTGGGTGTCATCAACCAATCGTGGAGCTTTCTCGGCGTCGACGACGCCGTCAGCGAGGTACCGGAACCGTGACCGATCTCGTGCGTCGCAGTGCACTCACGTTGCTGGTCGGACTGGCAACAACCGCCGGGACCTCCGCGTGCATACCGGCCGACAAGGGCCCGGGCGAGCTATTCACCGATGTGACCGAGAGCGCCGGGATCGACTTCGAGTTCGTGGGCGGAGCGACCGGTGAGCGTTACCTGGTAGAGATCATGGCCGGCGGCGTCGGCTGGATCGACTACGACGGTGACGGTGATTACGACCTGTACGCGGTCAACGGTCACGCGAACCCGCTGGCAGCCGTTGAGGTCGGCGAGGAAACGAATCGACTCTATCGCAACGACGGCGGCCGCTTCACCGACGTGACCGAGGCGGCTGGCGTGGGCGACCGCCACTACGGCATGGGGCTGGCCGTGGGGGACTACGACGGTGACGGCGACGCCGACCTGCTCGTAACGAACTACGGACGCAACACGCTGTACCGCAACGACGGCAATGGCAGCTTCTCGGATGTGACGGAGGCAGCCGGAATCACCGAGCAAGGTTTCAACACCAGTGCGGCCTGGTTCGACATGGACGGCGACCGCGACCTCGACCTCTACATCGTCCGCTATCTCGACTACGACCCTCGCACTTCCAGACGCTGCCAGGACGGCGGTCTGCGCGTTTACTGCAACCCTCGCTACTTCGCCGGAAAGCCCGACCTGCTCTACCGCAATCGTGGCGACGGGACGTTCGAGTCGATCGGCAAGCAGGCCGGTATCGACAAGGCCGGCGCCTACGAGGGCAAGGGGCTGGGCGTGGTCACGTTCGACGCCGACCGTGACGGGCTCCTCGACATCTACGTCGCCAACGACATGACGCCCAATTTCTTGTGGCGCGCCCGAGGCGACGGCACCTATGAGGACGTCGCGCACGTGAGCGGCGTGGCATTGAGCGGGCAAGGTCACGCGCAGGCCGAATGGGCGTCGATGTCGGCGACGTGAACGCCGACGGCCTAACCGACATCTACGTGACGAACTTCGCCAAGGAGACCAACGCGCTCTACGTCGCGCGCGTCGCCGGTCGCTTCACCGACGCCGTGCTGCGCTCGGGCCTCGGACCGACGTTGCCGCCGCTGGGATTCGGCACCCTGTTCACCGACGTCGACCTCGACGGTGACGCCGACATCGTAACCGTCAACGGGCATGTCAACGACGTGGTCGAGCAAACCGATCCGGGCGCCGGCATGACATTCGCGCAGCGACCGGATCTGTTTCTCAACAACGGCGAGGGACTCTTCGAGCGCGGCACCGACGTGGGCGGCTCGTTCTTCGCGGAGCCCGTGGTCGGACGCGCTCTGGCACCCTCGGACTACGACGACGACGGCGACGTCGACCTTGCCGTAGGAACTCTCGATCGATCGGTCAGGCTCCTGCGCAACAACAACCCGCACGGGCACAGCAGCGTCACCGTCAAGCTGGTCGGCACCACCGGCGCGCGCGACGGCTACGGCGCACGCGTGGAAGCCCACGGCGCCGGCCGGCTCCAGACGTTCGAGGTCCAGAGCGCACGAAGCTACCTGTCTGCGGCCGATCCGCGCGTGGTGATCGGCCTCGGGGAGGGCGGTAAGCTCGAGCGCCTGACCGTGCGCTGGCCCGGCGGCAGCACCCAGGAGCTGACCGGCGGCGCGCTGGCCGGCGAGCGCATCGAAGTGGTCGAGCCGGGCGCCGGATGAGCCATCGCCGTCAGCAGATTCGGGGTCGGGCCGGCTGAGCCGTTGCCGGGAGGCGCGGCTCAACTGCCCGGCGGACGATAGCCGACGTCGGCGTATACGGGCGATCGCGGGCGGTAGGAGTCATCGAAGCGGGGATCGGGTGCGTCGAGTACATTGCGCTCGGCGTCGAGCGTTCCGCGCAGGTCGTTCGTCTCGCCGTTGATGAAGCAGTTCTCGACCCGACTGGCGTTGAGGATGTCGAGCTCGTAGCGGGCGCCCGGCGAGATCCCGCCGCCGCGGTCGTTCTTCCAGAAGATCGAGCGCAAGTAGACGTTTCCGGGGCCGCGATCGTCCACGCCGTTCCAGTTGCCGGTGAACGTGCAGCGGTCCACCACTGCGCGCGAGTGTGCGAAGACCGTGAGAGCACCCGAGCCGTGCTCCTCGTTGTATCCGCGTCCCGAGCCGAGCCCGATGAAGTCCTCGCCCATGTTGGCGAGGTTGTCGACGAACAGGCAGTTGTGGAACTCCGCCGAGCTCCCACGCAGGATGTCGACGCCCGAGCCCGTTACCTGCGCCCGGTTGTTGCGAAACACGCAATTACGAAAGATGACCGGCCGCTGCTTGAAGTCGCGATGCTCGATCGACACGCCGGCGCCGCACGGACTGCTGTAGTTGTCGTGGACGATGACGTTCTCGATCGTCGGGTAGGAGCGCCCGAATATCTTGATCCCTCCCCCGTCGGCGTAGAAGAACAGGTTCTTCTCCAGCTTCGGGATCCCCGTGTCGGGCTGGATCGGTCCCGGCTGGTCGTCGCGGGTGACGAAGTTGTTGGCGCCGGTGATCTCGAAGCCGCGCAGCGTGGTCGTCTGCGAGATCCGGTCGCCGAAGTAGACGACGTGATTGACGATGGCCGGATAGCTGTCAGCCGTCTCGTCGGCGACCTCCGGATTCGCCGCCGTCATCACGACCCGGCCCACGGCCTCGAGCGTGATCCCGTCGTGACGCTCGTTGAACCACACGAATGCCTGGCCGGGCACTTGCGGTCGGTACGTCCCGGCACGGACCTGGACTTTCTTGCGAACCGGATCGGCCGCGGCCTGCTCGAGCGCCGCCTGGATGTCGCCGCCGGGGTGGACCTGCCATGCCGCGGGATCCACCTCGACCGGCGTCGCGGCCGGTGTGGCCACCGCTGCGGGCCCACGCGGCTCGTCCCTGCAGCCGGCGGCGCCGAGGATCACGGCAAGAACGGCTACGGCACGGAAGACGCCCGCCACAGCCCCTGAACGCGAAAGCTCGCGGAGCATTCCCTGGCCTAGCCGTTTTCCTCGATGCGCAGAAGCGTATTGAGCTCGATCGGACGGTCCACGATCTGGCTTCGGCCCGACGGCCACACGACGCG
>SPBQ01000081.1 GCA_004525875.1 Myxococcales bacterium | reverse complement strand
GTTCGGAGTCGCGCGCCGCGCGTATTTCGAACGAAATAGCGTTCGGAGCCGCATGCGCAGCGCGCCGTGGCACCGGCGCCGCGCTACGGAGAACATTGTCGTTCGCGCCCACGAGCATGAACCGCGCGGACGAGTCGGCGGTTGTTTCGTACGCTCCTTGGGCACGGATCGGACGCGTGGCGAACGGCTGCAACCAGACGCGGAATTCTCGTGGCGCGCAGGCACCGCGCGGACTAGAGTCGAGGCCGCCCGGCCGATGAACGCCTGCTTCCCTAGATCGACACCTAGAGGCTTCGGACCCCCCTCGGCACCTCCCCTCGCCGCCCTTTTTCTGCTCTTGACGGTGGCGGGGATTGGGCGTGCCCAGACACCGGCCGCGCCGAGCCAAGACTTCTCCGCGTTGTTGCTGCCCGGAGTTCAGCGAGCCGTCGAGCTCGGAATGAAGATCGAGGTCGGGCCGACGAGCGACATCCCCTGGCGTGAGGACTACGCCAAGGCGACGGCTTTCTACCACAAGGACGTCCGGCTCAACTACGCCGGCGGCATCGAGGGCTACGTCGCCGGCTTGCCCTTCCCCGACATCGACCCCAACGACCCGCAAGCTGCACTCAAGATCATCTGGAACCAGACCTTCACTCCATGGGTCGTGGACGACGCGAGGGCACGCAGTGTCGAGTGGGCCAGTGGCAACATCGTTGCGGGGCGTGGCCTGGTGCCCGATATCGGCGCCGACCTGAACCAGTACCAGGAGTCGATGCTGATCCGCTTCTACGGAAGGTTCCGCGTCGCCCCTACCCCGGCGATGCCCGGCAACCGCGACCGCGTGCTGCAGATGGAAGCGCTCGGCCCCACGTTTCCCGCGCTCAACACGCTCGTACCCAACGGCCCTCTGCTCACCTACCGCTACCTGGACGCACGCGAGGACGACGTCTGGTACTACACGCCGTTCACACGTCGCCTGCGACGCCTCTCGCCGCAGATCCGTTACAACACGCCCGGCGAGGTGGTGATCGATCTCAACAGCATCTTCGGCTTCGACGCCCCGATCGCGAGCTATAGCTGGCGACTGATCGGCGAGCGCGAGCTGCTCGGCCCCATCAATGTCCGCGATTATCCAGCGAAGTGGTGCCCCGGCGACGCCAGTTTCGCTCCGTGCGATGTCTGGGAGAAGCGCGAGGCCTGGATCGTCGAAGCGACCGCACGCCTCCCGTACGATGCCTACAGCAAGCGCATCATCGCCATCGACAAGAAGACGTGGCTGGTTCTCGGCACCGACCTCTACGACGGCGGCGGCGAGCTGTGGAAGACGGTCTTCAACCTGTGGCGCCACATGCCGGTGCCGAACGCCGAGGGTCGCACCGAGCAGATGATGCTCATCCTCGCGGGTACCGCGATCGATCTGCAGGCCAGTCGCGCACTACGCTGGCGCTTCCCGCACAGCCGTGACGTCCCCATGGTGCAGGTGAACGTCGGACTGCGGCCCATCGACTTCAGCGTCGGCCGCATGGCCAGCGCGTTTCGCTAGACCCGCTCAGACGCGCTCGAACGGATCGTAGAGCTTCGCGTACTCCTCGAGCGCGAAGCGGTCGGTCATGCCGGCGACGTAGTCGGCGATGACACGCGCCATGGAGACGTCGTCACTCTCGGCGCGGACCACGACGTGTGGTGGCATCTGCTGGGGATTGTCCATGTAGGCGCGGAAGATCCCCGTCATCACGCGCTTGGCCTTCGCAGCCATCCGCACGACGCGCTGATGCTTGTACAGCCGGTCCATCAGGCGCGCTTTGAGCTCGCGCGTCGCCTCGTCGATCTCGGGGCTGAAGTCTGCAATGCGGGGCTTGATCGCGCGCAGATCCTCGACGGTCTCCACGCCTTGGGCCTGCATGCGTGCCTCGATCGTGCCTATCAGGTCGCGCACCAGCGCATCGAGAATGCGCCGGACGCTCTTGTAGCGCTGGATGGAGAAGCCGGCGTCCGGGTGCTCATCTCGCACTTCTCGAAACGCGTTCTCCCACAGTGCAACGCCTTCGAGATCCTCGTTCGATAGCATCCCCGACTGCAATCCGTCGTCAATGTCGTGACAGTTGTAGGCAATCTCATCGGCAAAATCGACGATCTGCGCCTCCAAGAGCGGTGCCTCATCGGGATTGAAATCGCTCACGCGCTCGCGCTTGTACGAGGTCGAATGCTTCACGATGCCCTCTCGCACCTCGTACGTGAGGTTGAGCCCGTGAAAGTTCGGATAGCGCTCTTCGAGGACCTCCACGATCCGCAAGCTCTGGCTGTTGTGGTCGAACCCGCCGTGGTCCGCCATGAGCTCCGCGAGCACGTGCTCCCCGGCGTGGCCGAACGGCGTATGACCGAGATCATGGGCAAGCGCCACGGCCTCGGCGAGGTCCTGATTGAGACCGAGAGCGCGTGCGACCGTGCGCGTGATCTGTGCGCACTCCATCGTGTGCGTGAGCCGGGTTCGGTAGTAGTCGCCCTCGTGGTTCACGAAGACCTGGGTCTTGTATTCGAGCCGGCGGAACGCGCTCGAATGGATGATCCGGTCGCGATCGCGCTGGAACGCCAGCCGGAAGGCGTGCTCGTTCTCGGGATACGCGCGGCCGCGCGACTGCGACGAGCGCATCGCGTACGGAGCCAGGCTTCGATCCTCGAGGCCTTCGGAATGGAGCCGGTCGTGCACGCGCAGCTCCTCTCGGTCTACGGCGAGGTAGTGACGGTGAGTGAGCTTGTCGTCGTCGAGAGCGTCGAGCTGGTCACTGTTGTCGGCGGCGGCATCGTCGAGCTGGTCGCGATCGTGGTGCTGGTGCTGCTCGTCGACGACGTCGTCATCGTCGAGACCGTCGTCGTCGATGTTTCCGACGTCGTGGATATCGTCGTCGAGGTGGAGGGCGCGACCAGTGTCGTCGTCGTGGTTGTAGGGCCCCCGGTCGGCGCGAACACGATATCGCTGTAGCTGAGCGAGAAGCCTCCGGTATCGCCGAAATCGTCTGCGCAGACCGAGCCATCGGCCGAGCAGGCCACGACCGTGGCATTGCCCGGTGCGGCGATCACGACCGCCGCATCGCCGGCGATCGAGGACGGATTCACCGCGATTGCCGACGGGACTCCGCCGGCGAGCACGCTCGCCGCCACACCGAACGACGCGCAGTTGTCGCCATCCGGGTCGCATCGGATCACATCGTCGATCGCATCGGAGATCAGCAGGTCGAGCGCGGGATCGCCCTGGAAGGCCAGATCGGTGGCCCGGCTCACGGCGGTTGCGGTCCCGCCCAGCACTCCGAGGAAAGCGCCGTTGACGCGGGCATACTGGCGGATCCCCGCGTTCAGCGTGGGATCGGCGACCAAAAGATTTCCGCTGTCGGGTGAGATGGCGATCGCGCTAAGCCCCTGCCCCGGTCCCTCAACATCAGCGAACTCGTCGATGAACAGCCCGTTGCGACCGTCGAAACGGCGCACGATGCCTGTCTGGTACGCAACCCACAGAGTGCCGACCTCGTCGAACGTCATTGCCACGGCGATGTCCGAGAACTGCACGGTCTCGCCGAAGGTACCGATGACCTTGCCAGTGCGGAAGTCGAACTCGCGAATGACCGGCGGTGACGTCGCGGCCAGGAGGATGTTGCCGTCAAGCGTGCTCGCCGTGCCGGCCCGTGCGCCCGGAGCGAAGATCTCGGCGTCGGCGGAGATACCGACGAAGCCACCCTGTGTCCCGCCGAACTCCAGCAGCGATCCGACGAGGAACAGCGATGGGTTGGTTCGGATCACGCGGGTGCCGACGTCGTTGGCATCGTTCGTCGCCTGTGTCAGCAGACGGACCGTGAACGGTCCGGGCACGTCGGCGATGAACGTCGCGAAGACCATCTGCTGACCCTGACCGACGTCGCAGGGGCCCTCGTCCGGGCACTGCGACGACATCGTGCCGCTGTCCCGGTCGCACTCGCCGCCGACCTCCGCACAGTCCGCGTCAGTCTCGCACGGGATCTCCTCGTCCTCCTCGCAGGTGGTGTCATCGTTCATCGTGCAGACCACGTCCGGCGAGTCGCCGCAGTGATCCTGGTAGAACGTGTTGCTGTCCGGAGGCCGGAGCAGCGTCCAGAAGTACCCGAGCCCCTGGCCGGTGGGGTCGGACGACTCGCTCGCGTCGAGCCGTACCTGCGACCCGACGTCGGCCAATCCATCTGGGGTCTGGATGACCGAGACGGGCGGCGGCGGCGAACTGTTGCCGTCGGAGCCTCCGCAGCCGCCGGCGACAATGCCCGCGACCGTCATCACCACGACCGTCCTTGCGAGGCTGCCCAGGCTCGTCGACAACCCGGCCCCCGGCGTCCTGGCCGCGTTGGCCACGCTCAGCATCATCACTCTGAAAATCTTCTCCCCGAGACCGCGGTAGGTCGCGAAACCATATCCTGCCGAGGCGTTTCTGCAAGCGGGAGACGGCCGCGGCGCACGCGGCTCGCGGCCACCGCGGACACTCGCAAAGACGCGCGATTCCACGGCCTTGCAGGGACCCACGGGTTGTCCCCCGGTGGCGCTCGTGACACGCTCGCGCGATGCTGGATAGCGACGACGCCCGCACCGTACTGGTCGCGAGCCCACGCGGCTTCTGTGCCGGCGTTTCCTACGCGATCGAGATCGTCGATCGCGTACTGGACGAGTTCGGCGCCCCGGTCTACGTACGCCACGAGATCGTCCACAACCGCCACGTCGTGGAGCGCCTACACGCCCGCGGCGCGATCTTCGTTGATGACCTCGCCGTCGTACCCACCGGCAGCCTGCTGATCTTCAGCGCCCACGGCGTATCGCCCGCGGTGCGCGACGAGGCCAAAGAACGCGGGCTGCGCGTGATCGACGCCACGTGTCCGCTCGTCACGAAGGTCCACCTCGAGGTGCTTCGCTACGCACGCAAGGGCTACGAGATCCTTCTCGTCGGCCCACGCGGCCATGTCGAGGTCGACGGCACGCTCGGGCACGCACCCGAACGGATCCATCTGCTGGAGACCGTTGCAGACGTTGCAAGCCTCGACGTCGCCGACCCAGCCCGCCTCGCCATCGTCACGCAGACCACGCTCTCAGTCGACGACACGCGCGAGATCGTCGAGGCGGTCCAGCGGCGCTTCCCCGACGTTCGTACGCCGAGCAAGGACGACATCTGTTACGCGACGCAGAACCGACAGACCGCCGTCAAGGCGCTGGCGCGTTCGAGCGGCGTCGTGCTCGTGCTCGGCTCACCGACGTCGTCGAACGCGAGCCGCCTGGTCGAAGTCGCGGAGAAGGAAGGGACGCGTGCGCGCTTGATCGAATCGGCCGACGACGTCGACGGCCTCGTTGTCGGCTATCTCGACGGCGTGACCACCGTCGGTCTCACCGCCGGGGCATCCACGCCGGAATCTCTGGTCGAGCGGATGATCGAACACCTGGCCACGCTCGGGTATGCTCGCGTCGAGGAACTCCGCACGGCGGAGGAGAACGTCGAGTTCGACACCTCCCGTCAGCTTCGTCAGCTCAGCGACTAGCCCCCGCAGGCGGCATCATCCGATGCCGACGCGCGCGTAGCGCGCATCGCGCAGCCCGATCCTCGGCAGCGCGGGCACCGAAGCCATCAAACGACGCGGAGCACCACGTATCAGAGCGCAGATCCCCGCGCCGGTCCGCCGGGTAACGTTACTTTGGCGACACGACCGCGGGCCGGGGCCGCTAATCTGTAGAGATCGTTCTCACATGCGGAGGAATGAGATGGAAAGGACCTACCGACTGCGACGCCTGCTCGGCAAGGTGATCCACGACAGCGACACCTACTTCATCAGCGTGCCCGTGATGGGCGAGGGCCTGGAGATCCTCGAGAAGAAGAGCGACCGCATCATCACTCCCAGTGACCGGCAGCGCGAACACTTCGAACGGTGTCGCGCCGAGCTCGCAGTCCTGACGCCCGACGCAGCGACCGGCTCGGACTCCGAACCGCTGAGCTTGCTGATCGAAGACTTCGCGAATGCCGTGTTCCACAACGGCCAGCATCTCGAGCGTGCGTTCTTCAAGCTGTCGCCGAAGTCTCGCGCCTGCTCGGTCCTGGCGCGGACCGGGATCGGCAAGGTGGTGCAACGGGAGTCCGAGGACCCCTTCTACGACCAGTGGTAGGCGGTCAGTTGCCTCGGACGGAGATCTTTCGCTCGCGCGATCGAGGATCGCCCGTCTTCAGGAGAGTGATCGTCAGGACTCCCTGACGGAAGCTGGCGTCGATCCCCTCGGAGCTGGCACCATCCGGCATCCGGAACGACCGCTCGAAGGCGCCATAGCGCCGCTCGGCGAGGTGAACGCTCTTGGACTGCTTCTTGTCCACGCTCCGCTTCTCGCCCTTGATCGTGAGCACGTCGTCGCTGACCGTCAGATCGATTTCCTTGCGATCCATCCCCGGCAGCTCCGCCGTGATCTTGTACTCACGCGCTCGTTCGACGACGTCAACGGCCGGCATCGTCAACGCCAGCGCACTCTGCAGGCGCCGGAACGGCTCGACATCGATCGACCGCCCTCGGAAGGGCATGAGCGAGAGCGACGACGTCACCTCCTCGATGATGCGGTCGAACTCCTGACGCAGCATCCCGAGCGAGTAGCGGCTGCCACTCCCGTTCCCGCGCTTGCCGCGCGTCGGATCGGTCTTGCCGGCGACAGCCAGGGCCTTGCCGTTGCCTCCCTTGCCGTTCGCCTTCGAAGCCGTCTTCGCTCTTCCAGCTGCTGACTTGGCGGCGGATGTTTTCCGAGATTTCGCTGCCATGATCCTGCCTCCTGACCCGCCGCGTGCGGCCATAGTGACCCGCGGAAAAGGCCGCGGGCGCGTTGCGGACCGGAAAGATATCATCGGCGGGCAGAGGATCAAGGCGCGCCCCCGACAGGATTCGAACCTGTGACCCCAGGATTAGGAATCCTGTGCTCTATCCTACTGAGCTACGGGGGCAAGTGCTCGGAATCTCTACAGAGACGCTACCCAGGAAGCAACTACGAGTCTTCCTCAGGCCATCCCCGCCGGCCGCCGATCGCGCCACGGCGCCGCCTGCTCGATCTGGGACGCGAGACGGATGAGCTCGCCCTCGCCCCACGGCTTACCCACGAGCTGGACGCCGACCGGTAGCCCCGCCGCGCTGACGTGCAGCGGAAGCGGGATCGCCGGCTGTCCCGTCGCGTTGATGAGCGGCGTGAACGCGGCCATGTCGGCGGCCCGCCTGAGCGGCATCATCGGGTCGTCGCCGGCGCCTTCGAAGAGCGCACCGACGCGTGGCGGCTCGACGGCGAGTGTCGGCGTGACGAGCACATCGAAGCGCTCGCCCCAGGCGCGCACGATCTGCCTCGTGAAGATCTGGAGGCCCGCAAGCGACTTCACGTAGGCCAGGCTGTCTACCTGGGCGGCACGCTCAGCCATCGCACGGCTCAGCGGCTCCACCGCGCTCAGATCTTCCACACCCCAATAGGCCATGCCCGTGTTCCAGACCGTCATGAAGGGTTCGGTCGCGTGCTCCGGATCCGGCCAGTCCGGCGCGCCCTCGAAGACCTCGTGTCCGAGGTCCTGCAGTAGCGCAGCCGTCTTCTCTACTGCCGCCACACACTCGCTCGAGACACCGGCACCGGTGGGCGCGCTCGTGAGATACGCGACGCGCAGCCGGCCGGGTACGACACCGACTTCTTCGATGAGCGGTCGTTCGAGCGCGGGTGCGTTGCTCCAAGCCGTTGGGTCGGGCGCGCCGATCGCGTCGTACAGCGCCGCCGTGTCCGCGACCGTGTGAGCCACACACCCCTCGGACACGAAGCCGTGCATGACCTCGGTGAGCAGCGGCCCCATCGAGCCCCGCCCGCGACTCGGCTTGAGACCGACCAGCCCACAGCACGAGGCCGGGATCCGGATCGAGCCGCCGCCATCGCTCGCGTGCGCCATCGGCGCGAAGCCGGCGGCAACGGCCGCGCCGGCTCCACCGCTGGAGCCTCCGGGCGTGTGGTCGTTGTTCCAGGGATTGCGCGTCACACCCCACGCGTCGTTCTCGGTGACGGGCAGGATGCCGAACTCGGGCGTGTTGGTTCGGCACAGCAAGAGGAAGCCAGCCTTGCGGAAGCGTTCGACGACCGTCGAGTCGAACCCGGCGGCGGCGTCGACGACGAGCGTGCGGTTGGCCACCACGGTGCCGGCGACCGAGGTCTTCACGTCGAAGCCGAACTTCAGCGTGACGTCGGTGTCTGCGCCGGCGATCAGGCCGCCCGTCGCATTGACGCCCTTGGCGTTCCCGATGTCGATGCCCTTGGCGCTGATCTCGATGTTGTGGGTGGCGAACAGGTCGGCGCCCGACGCGATC
>SPBQ01000212.1 GCA_004525875.1 Myxococcales bacterium | reverse complement strand
CGCGCCCGGCGCCGCGCGCTGGTGCGGTGGCGTACGCGCAAGGCCGTCGCCAAGCTGCTGTATTTTCCGCGACTGCTGAAATCGGCGGCGACGTTCGGCGACTGGCTGCCGTACGCGCTGTGGAAGCTCAAGCGCCACACGGGCGTGGACATCGAGCCCACCGAGCGCCAGAAGCGCCACCCGCTGATCTGGGGCTGGCCGGTTCTGTTTCGGTTGCTGAGGGAGCAGTCGCTGCGCTGAGTCGTTCAGGCGGGCGCGTTGCGGTCGAGGGGCCGGGCGTCGCTGCCGTCGTCGGCCAGACAGCCGAAGAACTCGTAAGGATGTTCGAGAGCACGAACCACAGAGTCGATGCCGAAGCGTGCGTTGAGGCCGTCGTCGATGCGTTCGTCGTAAGACCAGCGGATGTGCAGCTGCTTGCGGACCACGACGGCACCGTCGCGCACGACCGGTCGTTCCTCGACCTTTCCCGCCATCATGAACAGCGGGCAGTTGCCCCACTCGTACAAGTGGTGAAATCCGGCGCCCATGCCCACGCTGCCGAGATTGGCGATGAACATGCTAGTGTAGAGGCCGTCGTTGGCGATGAACGACGCCGGCAGGACGTTGTAGTAGTCGAGGGTCTTCAGCAGCCGCACCGCGAACCGGAGAAGCGGGCGGGGGACGACGCTGAGCAGATCGAACTCCTTGTCGGCGTAGGTCTTGGCCCCGGATCGTTCGACGCTGACCTTGGCATTGATGCGGCCGCACAGTTCGCGGAAGGTCTCTCCGGGGACGGCGTCCATCTTCACGGTGGCGAGCTTGGCCTCGGCATCGAGCTGCTTGCGCTTCATGCTGAAGGTGACGGCCCGTCCGCGGCGCTGGTAGAGCCGGCGTCCCGACGAGAATCGGTTCATCTTCGGGTTCTCGGCCAGGCCGATCAGGGCTGCCCCGACAAGACAATGCGCGATGTCAACGTCAAATTTTTCTCCGACCCGATTGATGTACTGGAGAAGCTCGTCGGCGTCGGCGTGGCTGTCGAAGAGGACTATGGACTCGTTGCGGTCGACCATGATGTACGCCATGAGTCGACGATAAGGGTGAAGTCCTCGGATCGGATCGCCGTCGGGACGGGACGTCTTCGTATTGAGGATGACCCAACCTGCGAACAGGGCGAAGGCAATGAGTGTGGCGACCATCACGGCGTCTCTGACACATGCCTTGTAGTGTCAGGCCACGGTGTTCGCAAAATCTGCGTGCGCATTGCGCGCACGCAGGAGGAAATGGAAGATGAGACGTAACTTGGCGACTCAGTACCAGTTCCAGGTTCCCACCGAGTCCGCTCCGGTGGCGGACGTGTTCACGAAATGCCGGAACTACACCCTGGCCGCGGAGGTTCGCGAGCAGGGGTTGTACCAGTATTACCGAGAGATCTCGTCCAGCCAGGACCCTGTCGTCACGATCGACGGTAAGGATCTGGTGATGCTCGGGTCGAACAATTATCTCGGCCTGTCGAGCAACTCCGAGGTGAAGGACGCGGCGATCGCGGCCATCCGCAAGTACGGCACCGGCGTGGCCGGCTCGCGGTTGCTCAACGGAACGCTCGATCTCCACGTCCAGCTCGAGGCTCGTATCGCTTCCTTCATGAAACGCGAGTCCGCGCTCGTCTTTTCCACAGGCTATCAGGTGAATCTCGGTGTCCTGTCGTGCCTGCTCGGCCGCGGCGATGTCGCGATCCTCGACAGCCTCGACCACGCCTGCATCATCGACGGCGCGCGTCTAGGATTCGGCAAGATCGTCAAGTTCCTTCATAACGATATGACGGATCTCGCTGCCAAGCTCGAACGCATTAATCCGGAGCTCGGCCGGCTGCTGGTCGTCGACGGCGTCTATTCGATGGAGGGCGACCTGTGCCCCCTCGACCGCATCGTCGAGCTCAAAAACCGCTACGGCATTCGACTGATGATCGACGACGCCCACGGCCTCGGCGTGTTCGGCGCCCACGGTCGCGGTGTTGCCGAACATTTCGGACTCGAGAACGAAGTCGATCTGGTGATGGGGACGTTCTCGAAGTCGCTGGCGGCGGCGGGTGGATTCATTGCCGGTGACGAGTCGGTGATCGGCTACATCAAGCATCACGCGCGCACCGGGATCTTCTCGGCTGCGTGCACCCCGGCCACCGCGGCCACGGTGCTCAAGGCCATCGACATCTGCGAGCGCGAGCCCGAGAGGCGCGCCATGCTCTGGCAGAACACGCGCTACATGAAGCGTGAGATCGAGGCCCTGGGGTTCGACACCGGGGAGTCGGCATCGCCGGTGATCCCGATCGTGGTCGGCGAGGACCTCACCTGTTTCCGTATGGTGACGCGCCTCCACGAGGAAGGGGTCTTCGTCAACCCGGTGATCACGCCGGCGGTCCAGCCCGGACGCGCGATGCTGCGGACCTCCTACATGGCCACGCACAAGCGCGAGCATCTCGACCGCGGTCTCGAAGCCTTCGCGAAGGTCGGCCGTGAGTTCGGCATCATCTGAGGAGGGAGTCGTGGACGACCGCAAGGACTTACGAGGAGCGACGCTCGTGGCGGCGCTCGGCCGCATCGCCGGTGCTGCGCGGAGCCTGGGCACGCCGAAGCCGGGCGATATCGAGTTGTCGCCGGCCGCCCTTCGCGTGCACTTCTCCGACCAGTTCAAGCCCGAGCCCGTGGTCTACTGGGCCGACATGCTGGCCTCGGCGGCGATCGGGTGGGGCGCCTTCGCGCTGGCGGCGACGCGTTCATTGCTCGACCCTGTCGGGTTCGTGGCGACCGTCGTGGCGATGCTGGCGCTGTATCGTGCCGCGTTGTTCATCCACGAGCTGTCGCACCTCGGGCGCGGCGCGATTCCGGGCTTCGAGGCCGTCTGGAACGTCCTCGTCGGCATCCCGATGATGGTGCCGAGTCTGATGTACGTGGGCTCCCACAACGAGCACCACAAGAAGGCCGTGTTCGGCACACCGCAGGATCCGGAGTACGACCCGATCGCGTTCTGGTCGCCGTCGCGGATCGTGTTGTCGACGGCCACCGTGCTCTTCGTCCCGGCGCTGCTCCTGTTCCGGTGGGGCATCCTCGGGCCGCTCTCGTCGGTGATTCCGCCGCTGCGTAAGATCGTAGTGGAACAGGCTTCAACGCTGGTGATCAACACCTCTTACCACCGCGCGATGCCGACTGATGACCGGATGCGCATGCGCTGGTTTTTGCAGGAAACGGGCGCCGCCATCTTCTGCTGGTCGATGGCGGTGGCGATGTTCACCGGGGTGATTCCTGTGTCGCTGCTGGTCACGTGGTATCTGGTTGCAGTCGGGCTGCTGATGGTCAATCACGTACGGACGCTCGCGGCGCACCGCTATGACAACGACGGTGGTGAGCTCGACGATGCCGCCCAGCTCCTCGATTCCGTCAACGTCATCGGTCCTCCCTGGCTGACGGCTCTCGCCGCCCCCGTTGGCCTCCGTTATCACGCGTTGCACCATCTGCTGCCGGCGCTCCCGTACCATAGTCTGGGACGGGTGCACCGTGCGCTGATGGCCGGCCTTCCAGCCGACTCCGACTATCGCCTCACCGAGGCACGAGGCATCATCCCGGCTACGGTCGATCTACTCGAGCGTGCGGCGCGCCACCGTGCGGCCGTGGCGGCGACCGGCTCCGGTCAGTACCCCTCCGCGCCCATGTAGAGCCCGGTGCCGAGCACACCGAACAGCGCGTTGCCGAGCCAGGCCGCCACGATCGGTGGTAGGTCGCCGTTGTGGCCGAGGGCCACGCAGACCCCCATCGTTACCCAGTAGGCGAACGACAGACCCAGCCCGATGGCGATGCTCGCGGCCAGATTGCTGCGGCGCCCGCCCCGCACGGCCACCGGAAAGCCCAGCAGGACGGCGATCAGGCCCGAGAACGGAACCGCGAGCTTTCGTTGCAGATCGACCTCGAACTCCAGCACGTCCACGCCGCGGGAGTGCAGGCGCCCGATCTGCCTCCTGAGATCGGTGTAGCTGAACTCGTCGGCCTTGCGCCGCTTGCGCTTGAACTCCGAGGGCGGATCACGGAGCCGCATCTCGCCGGGTTTCAGCGGGCGTGTGAAAACCTCGCCGCCGGATCCGAATTCCTTGACCGTACCGCCCTCCATCTCCCACTGGTCGTTGCGCCAGAAGCACTGCTCGACCTCGATCACGCGGTCCAGAACGAAGCCGCTGTCGGCCTCGTAAAGCGTCACGCCGTAGAGGGCGCCTCGATTGTGGTCGTAGTAGTCGACGTTGAAGAACCCCTGTGTGTCCTGGAACCAGATCGAGCTGGCGTTGTAAGCACCCGAAAAGTGGGCACCTTTGATGTCGATTTGCTTGATCGCACGGGCCCGCGCCGTCATCGGTGGCACGATCGTCTCGCTGAACAGCAGCATGACGAGGCTGATGAGGACGCTGACGAGCAGCAGCGGGGTGGCCAGCCGTAGCGTGCCCACGCCGCAAGCGCGCATGGCCAGAATCTCGCGGTGGCGGGTGAGCAGCCCCACGCTCACCAGACAGGCCAGCAGCGCGGCGGCCGGGTAGGTGTCGAGAACGGCCTTCGGGATGCGGAGCAGGAAGTAAGCGACGACCAGGGGGGCGGTTGAATTGTACTCCGTGATATCGCTTACATCCGAGAAGAAGTCGCCCAGGACGAAAACCCCGGTGGTCAGCGCCATGCAGAGTCCGAACATGGCCAGGTACTGACCGACGATGTAGCGCGCCAGGATCCGCATCGGGTCGAATGAGTACAGCAGTTTCGGCGCCGCCGGGCGAGCCACGAGCGCGCTCTGGCACGAAGCGGCCCCAGCCGCTACGCTCCGCAGGCCCACAGGGGCGCGCCGGGAGTGACTCAGGGGAAATGGATCTACGCGACACCACAGAGGAAGCGAAGTTCCGCGCCGAGGTGAGAAGCTGGCTCGAGGCCAACCTTCCCGCCGACTGGGGTACGTCCGCGTTCGAGCAGCCGGCCGACGCGGATGCGCGCGTGGCGTTCCTCAGGGGCTGGCAGAAGAAGCT
>SPBQ01000427.1 GCA_004525875.1 Myxococcales bacterium | reverse complement strand
GCACCGGACTCCGGTTTCCGGGAACGACAGGCGCACGTCGCCGCCCAGCTCGTACGGGACAGTTTGTTCGATGAACCTGCTGCCGAAGCCGCATCGCCGCGACTCGGCCACCGGGGGTCCGTCCGACTCGGTCCAGGTCAGATGAAGCCGACGGCCCTCCACTCCAGCATCGACCCGCCAGCTCACGTCGACCGTCCCGGACACGGTCGAGAGTGCTCCGTACTTGGCCGCGTTGGTCGCCAGCTCGTGAAGCGAAAGCCCCACGGACCGCAGCGATGCGAGCTCGATCTCGACCGCTTCGCCGCTGATCGAAACACGCTCACCGTTGCCATGATAGGGCCCGATCGACAGCTCGACGAGCTCGTGAAGCCCGAGTGCCGACCAGTCGTTGTTCTTCATCGCCGAGTGCATGCGGGCGAGCGCGGACAGCCGTCCGCGAAACGTCTCGTCGAACTCATCGAGCGACGAGGAGGCGGCGACCGTGAGATCCGCGATCGACTGGACCGCCGCCAGTGTGTTGTTGACACGGTGATCGAGCTCGTCCTGTGCTCGGCGCAGCGTGGCGAGATGCCGCCGAAGCAGCCTCAGCACGGCGAACCACGCCAGAAGCAGAAGGCTCAGACTCAGGGCCGCAGCTACGAGCAGACCGAGCAGCACCCGGCTTTGCGCGGAAAGGTCCGTCTCGATGCGCCGCCGGATCGCCCGCATGGTTTCGTCGACCCCGGCGGCGTAGCTCTTCTTCTGCGCGGCGTACGTGTCGCTCGACAGCACCCGCACCGCGCCTTCGGTGTCGCCCCGCTGCACGAGGTGGAACGCTCGGTTCTCCAGGGCGACGAGCGCCTTGTTGGCGCGATCGGTCCGCGTCGCACCTGACTCGATCACCGATTCGGGAGCGAGCGACATGGCGGCGGCGATGGCAGCCTCGAGCTCAGGCTCGAAAATTCGGTAGCGCTGCTCCCATTGCGGATCGCCCGTCGCCGCCGCCATCCGCGCCGACATGGTCAGCACCTCGTCGAGATGAACGATCGTGCCGCCGAGCTGTTCGATCCTGAGATCGTCGCGGCCAATCCGGACCAAGGCGACGTTGCTGCTCCACAGAGCCCAGCCCGCCCAGAAGAAAAAGAGGACGGTTATGAGCACGCCGGCGGTCAGTGCACGGACCGGGCTCGCGTCGAACGCTCCGGAGAGCGCGCTGGCGCGAGCGCTGAGCACTGCCGGGAGGCGTGATCTGAATCGGCGTTTCACGTTCGCACTCGCGGGGATCGGCGACGGCGAATGGATGGCCCAGCCGGTGCCCGCGGCATCGCGTACACGTAACGCGCCGACAGGGTTGACGACAGCGGCCCACGACTGCCCCTGGCCGATCAGCCCTCGGGTGGGATCTGCAGGTCGCCGGAGGAATAGCCAAAAGACGACGTGCGTGGCACTGTCCGATCCATGCCCGATTACAGCCTGTTCGGAGACGAGCACGTCAAGAAGTACGAGGAGACTGGCGGCGCCGTCGGTCACGACTGGAACGATACGAGCTGCCTGGTGCTCCGCATGAAGGGCCGCACCTCCGGCGAGACGCGCAAAGCCCCCCTCATCTACGGGCGCGACGGCGAGGACTACGTGCTGATTGCGTCGAAAGGTGGGGCGCCCGAGCACCCCGGCTGGTACAACAACCTGGTGGCGCATCCCGACGTGGAGCTCCAGGTGTGGGCCGACATCATCCCGGTCACGGCACGCACCGGTACGGCCGCGGACAAGCAGCGCGTGTGGCCGACCATGGTCGCACAGTGGCCGGACTACGACGCCTACCAGGCGAGCAGCTCGCGCGACATCCCGGTCGTACTGCTGAGGCCTCGCTGATGGGTGTGATCGATGGGATCGACTACGGCCCCCTTGCCGCACTGGTCGGCACGTGGGAGGGCAACAAGGGCACGGACACCTCCCCGGAGCCCGACGGCACCGAGGAGAACCCGTACTTCGAAACAATCGTTTGCCATGCGGCGGGTGACGTAACCAACGCCGAATCGCAGACGCTCGTGATCGTACGCTACCACCAGGTAGTTAGCCGCAAGTCGAACGGCCAGGTGTTCCACGACCAGATCGGCTACTGGCTGTGGGACGCGTCGAGCGGCATGCTGGCGTACTCGATCACGATCCCGCGCGCCGTCTGCGTCCTTGCAGGAGGCACCCTCGAAGCAAAGTCCACGGGACCGCTCGTCCTCGAGGTGGAGGCCGCGCTCGGGCACCCGGACTGGGGCATCCTCCAATCGCCGTTCATGCGAGACAACGCCAAGACCACGGCGTTCAGCTACACGGGGACCGTTGACGGTGATTCATTCCGGTACGCCGAGACAACTCGTCTCGAGATCTACGGCCGGACGTTCGAGCACACCGATCAGAACCAGCTCGTGCGCAACAAATCGACCACAGGCTGACCGACCGCTTCGGCTGCGGGCACACGGCGCGTCCGGATCGGACCTGCGCCATCCTTCAGCGCATCTGGATCGACACCCTCCATGGCAGCATCGGCCCGTCCTCCCGCTAAGGATCCCTACGCGACCACAAAGAACGCCAGCCCGGCGACGAATGAGAGCAGCCAGAAGTAGACGAGTGGAAAGATCCATCAACACCATCGATCGACCTGGTCTCCGGTTGCGGTCCGCCCGTGCCGGTCGAGCGAGCCCACCCGCAAGTTGACCACGACGCTCGCGCACATGGTTAAGAAGCTCATATTGAGGAGACCGTTCATCAGCGTCAGGTAGGAGATGCGCGACAGGATTTCGCTCAAGACCATCTGGTACGCCACGACTGTCAGGATGCCGAGGAACGACACGCTGATGCGGTCACCCAAAGACGACCGGTCCATCGAGACGACGGACAAGGAGAGCATCACGATCAAGGCGAGTGGGACGATGACCAGCCGAACCATGAAGAAAGACTTCCGCTCGACATCCATGCTCACGACCAAGGTCGTGGCCACGCCGAGCCTGCCGGCATGGGATGCGGCGTGACTCCCGATCGAGGTGGCGACCCGCGCGAGGCTCCACTGCGGCATCCGCACCGCGGCGACATCGCCGACGGACGGGTCAGCGGTCGTCGAAGCCTCTAGCACCACCT
>SPBQ01000049.1 GCA_004525875.1 Myxococcales bacterium | reverse complement strand
GTGCAATGCAGTGACCGCTCGGCGACGCTCGCGCGATTCGCCGGACGTCCAGACGGCGGCCGCCTCGGCCAGCACGCGCACCAAGTCAGTCGTCGATCGCTCGGCGATCACCCGCGCCCGCGCGCGCCGTGCACGACAGAGTCTATCGCTATCGAGCAACGATGGTCTCCAACAGTTGCGAGCAACCGCGTGTTTCGGCACCGCCCGCGCGCCCGAGCAGCTCGAAACCGCGGCCGAGTCTACGGCCCATGTCCAGAGTCTGAATAGCCGAGATGGATTCCCAGTTGGCAAGATCGATGTGGCGTAGCAGGCCCGGCTCGCCATCGGCGACCGGCTCCAACGTGGCTGGATCGACGATCAGGGTGCGTACCCAATGCGGACCGACCTTGGCGCGCGGCGTGAGACTGCCGTCGGCGCGGCTGAGCAGTGCATCGTCGTAGAACTGCGAGAGCATCTCGGTCATCCCGTACTCGTTGACGCAGCAGTAGGACGGAACGTGCAGGGACCGCCAGGCCGCCTTGAGGACTCCACGGGCCGAGAGCGCGCGGGTGTCGCCGGCGCCGGACTTCTTGCCGCCCGTGTCGACCAGGCGGCTGTCGGCCGGAAGTCGCAGCGCGAGCCGGCGGTCGCGGAGCTCGTCGAACAGGGCCGAGATCGCCGAGGTCACGGCGAGCAGCAGCACGGGCTCGCAGCCCTCGGCGCGGCGGCGCAGCCAGTCGACAGCGACCTCGAGATCGACGTTCCCATCGGATCCGAAGGCGACAGCGCTCTTCTCGCTCCCGAAAGCGTCGATGCACCAGCTGAACATCCGTCCGAGTGACGACTCGGCGTGGGACTCTGCCGACGGTCCCAGCAGCAGCACGGCCATCGGCCCTGGGTTGTCCGGCAGGACCATTGCGCGGAAGTGGGCGAGTGCCGAGCGGCGGTAGGTCTCGAGTGTGGTGAGCGCGTGCCGGCTGCGCAGCTCGGCGCCGGCCGTCGTTCCGCTGCTGGCGAAGACATGGGGCCGCTCGTCGGTGAGGCCCAGGTCGTACTTGAACGCGTCGGCGGGCATCGCCGGTATGTCTCGCCAGGTCGTGACGGAGTCGCGGTCGACGCCGCGACGCTCGCACAGGTTCGCGTAGGCCGGCACGCGATCGTGCTGGTACGCGAACACGTCGAGAGCGAGCCGTTCGAACGGCTCGCTGCCGCCATCGCTGTCGATGAAGCTGTTGACGCGCGCTTCGAGCACGCGGCGATGCTAGCCGGGATCGTGCGTGAACGCCCGCGGTCGGCTTCGGGTCGGCGCTGCGACGCCGGCGCGCTGGCTGGCGACAACCGCTTGCGACGAGTAACGTCGTCACGCAATGAGCGAGACGGAAGACGGCGAGCAGATCTCGGAGCTGGAAGAGCTCTTCTACGAAGGCTCCGACCTGCACGGTGAGGGTCGCCACGAGGAAGCGATGGAACGCTTCGAACGATGTCTGGCCATCGACCCGAGCTACGCCGACGCAATCCTCGGCAAGGCGATGGTCCATCTCTCGCGCGGCCAGTTCGACGATGCGATCGAGAACGGGAAGAGGCTCGTCGAGCTCGACCCGAACGACGTTCTCGCCTACACGAACCTCTCGATGTTCTACCAGCGCGCGGGCCGCATCGAGGAGGCGGAGGCTGCCGGAGCCCAGGCGCGCATGCTTGACTGGAAGCGCGAGCTAAAGGACTAGAACGCAAAGAAAAGCGGGCGACCCCGTACGGAGCGCCCGCTTTCGTCCGGCATCCGCCGGTACTTCAGGGCTGTACAAGTCGGCTTACTCCGCGGACTCCTTCTCGAGCTCGCGCAGATCTCGCTGGCAGACTTCCTTGTCGCTCTGCTCGCGAGCGATTCTCGTCGAGAGTGTCTCGCGCTGGTTCTTCAGGTCGACGATCGTGTCCTGGAGTTCCTTGTTCTCTTGCCGCAGATCGACGGCGTCGCCGTACTGGAACCAGGCCCCCACGAAACCTGTGCCGATCAGCACGGCCGCAACCACCGTGCGCTGTACCCACATCCACGTCGCGTCGTGCAGTTGCTCCTCAGCCGACTTGTCATCTTGAGCCATTGATCTCTCCTCTTTGTTGTCCCTGCGGGCGGAACGCCTGAGGCTACCAAACCCGCGGCCACACGTCCACGCCTGCGCGCGGGCGGGTTTTCAGGGGGTTCCCGGCGAGATTGCCACTCGGCAGCGGCGCGCGTATGGTCGCGCCGATGTCGACCCGAACCAGCGAGAACTGGGCGCTCGTGCTGGGCGCCTCGAGCGGGTTCGGTGCCGCCGTTTCGGTGGAGCTCGCTCGCAAGGGGTTCGACGTCTGCGGCGTCCATCTCGATCGTCGTTCCACGATCGAGAACGCCGAGCGCACCAAGGCGGCCGTCGAGGAAGCGGGTCGACGCGCGCTGTTCTTCAACGTCAACGCGGCTGACGAAAAGAAGCGAGCGGAGGTCGTCGAGGCGCTGGCGGCGGAATGCAGCGCCAGCAGCGCGAGTGGTGCGGATGGCGAAGGTTGCGTGAGACTCCTGTTCCATTCTCTGGCCTTCGGATCGCTCGCACCGCTGGTCGGCGAGGACGCCGGAAGCTCGGCGCGGGTGTCGCAGGTCTCGATGACCCTCGACGTGATGGCGAGCTCGCTCGTCTACTGGACGCAGGAGCTGGTCTGGCGCGGCATGCTCGGTCGCGGATCGCGTGTTCTGGCGATGACGTCGGCGGGCTCGTCGCGCGCGACGGCGGGATACGGCATGGTCTCGGCGGCGAAGGCCGCGCTCGAGTCCTACGTGCGCCAGCTCGCGCTCGAGCTTGCACCGCGCGGCATCACCGCCAACGCCATCCGGGCGGGCGTGACCGAGACCGCGGCGCTCAAGAAGATTCCCGGATGGGAGTCGATCCGCGACAGGGCACGGGCCGTCAACCCGGGCGGCCGGCTCACCGAGCCGGCCGACGTTGCCGCCGCGGTCGCGCTGATCGTCGAGCCGGGCTCGCAGTGGATCTCCGGCAACGTGCTCGGCGTGGATGGCGGCGAGGACGTCGTCGGCTGAGCGCTGCTCACGCCCCCGATCAAGGGGGAGTGAGCAGCGGTGGATCGTCGAGGCCCCGCCTGATTCAGCAAACCGCCTTGTCTGTGCTCGCGCCCTGAGTGCAGACTGATCGGAGCTCGACCGATATTTTCCACGCGTGGGGTTACGGCCGCGGCACGCCGCGCCGCGGCGGCTCGGAATTGCCGGGCCGGAAGGGTCTCACGCAGTCCCCGGGGCAAGCACCGGCATGATGTACGACCCACGTGACTGTTCCTCCCTCCCGCTTTCCGGCCGCCTGGTCTGCCCGACGTTCGTTTCGGCGCTCGCCACGCTGGTCGCCCTCTCGGCTTTGGCCGCGCCAGCCGACGGCCAGACGGTGCGCGGCGGCGGCAGCAAGAAGACCGATTGCATGGTGGTTCTCGAGGCCGCTGGAGCGAATCACCCGGCACCGCCCAAGGTACCGAAGAACATCGACTGCGTGGACGGCGATGCGAGCTGCGACGCCGATGGGCTACGCAACGCACGCTGTGTCTTCGATCTGCAGCTGTGCGTTAACTCCACGACGCCGGAGCTCCCCGACTGCACGCCCGCAACCACCGACTCCATCGCGATCTCGAACGCCGTTGACAACGGTGATCCCAAGTTCGATCCGGACTGGCAGGCGCTGCAGCTGCGCGCCGACGCGCTCGGCCTTCCCAGCTCGATCCCGGATACCTGCGCGCTGGCCGGCACCGTCGAGGTCGCGCTCGCGCCGAAGAAGAAAAGTAGGTTCGCCAAGGGGCGCAAGAAGCTGAAGCTCGAGGCGAGCGGAACGGTCACGGGCAAGCAGACACGCGACAAGGACAAGATGAAGTTCAGCTGTCGCCCCGAGGGCGATGCCGTCTACACGGCCATGGATCTTTACGACAGTACGTTCGACCGCATCGTGCAGCAGGTATTCCTGCCGAGTTGCGCGTTCACGGCCTGTCACGACGATCAGACCAATGCCGCCGGTCTGAATCTACTCGCCGACGCGGCCTACGCGCAGCTGATCGACATCACGCCCACGACCTTGACGGCTGCTGGCGATGGTCAGCTTCGCGTCACCCCGGGGGATCCGGCTCTCAGCTTCCTCTATCGCAAGATCGTCCCGGATCTGGAGGCGGGCTGGGGCACGGCGATGCCGGCCCTCGGGGAGCCAGTGTCGACCGATCTCCTCGAGATCATCGAGCTCTGGATTCTCGACGGCGCCCCCGAAACCGGCTGGGTCGCGGGAACCGACCAGTAACTAGCGGCGCGGCGGCACTTCCAGGGGAACCCTCGGCGGGCGGGTTCGCATCCAGAAGCGCGGCTGCAGCCGCTCGCGCTTCATCCCTGCGATTTCGTGACGCTCGAACCACGCAGCGCCGCTCGGTGGCACCGCGCACACGACCATGGCGATCGCCGCCGCAGCGAGCCCGACCACGGCCGTGGCCTGGGTGCGACCGGACGGCATCGTCGTCGTCGTCCCGCGCACGGCGATCCCCGCGGCCCAGCCGCCGACCAGCGCGAGCATCGTCTGGCTGAGCGGCATGACAAGAATTCCGCTCACCAGCGAGTGCGTCGCCGCCGCGACCAGTGATGCCGTCAGCGAGATCATCACGCTCGGGTCAGCGACCGCGCCCGGTCCGGACGCCGAGGGGTCCGACGAAAGTGGCTGCGCCGGCAGGGCCTGCCGAACCGTCATCGCCCACGCCAGGATCCCTGTCGCTGCAAGCGCCAGCGCGATGGCTGCGGCGACCACGCCCCACTCGCACGCGAGCTGTAAGATCGAGTTGTGCGGATGGGCGGTCAACATGTCCTGGAGCGCGTAGTTCTGCGGACCGACGCCGAGCAGGGGATGGGAGCGGATGAGCTCCAAGGCCTCGTTCCAGAGAGCAGCTCGCCCGCTCGCCGAAGGCGATGCCACATGGTCGAACATCCCGGAGAACGCCGCGCGGCCTTGCGGCACGGCGAGATAGGCCGCGGCGTAGGTCGCCAGCCCGGCACCGGCGGTGGTGGCGAACACCCGCAGCCAGCGGCCCGCGCGAGCTCCGAGGAGCGCTGCAATCGTCATGGCCGCCACGGCCAGGCCGAGAAGGGTACCGCGCGTCGCGGTCGCGACGAGCAGCGACCACCACAGGCTGCAGATCACGAGAGTTGCCCAGTAGCGGGCACGGCCACGGCCGCGCAGGTAGAGGCAGGCGCCGGTCAGCAGCGGAAGCGTCCACGTTTGCCACTGCCCGAAGAAGCGCACGTTGGCGAAATGCGGGAACGCGAACTGCGGCAGGATCGCCGAGGTCGACGTCGTTGCTGCCGTCGCCGCCGAGGTGACGTACAGCAGATAGTAGTCGAACACGACGATCGCAGCGCTCGCGCACAGAGCGGACAGCATCAGCATGTCGGCCGCCGCGCCCAGGCGCCGAAACGCGCCCGCCACGGCGGCAGCGAGAACGAAGAGCAGAGCGAGGTGCGTCACCTCGAGAAGCGCGATGCGTGGGTCGGTGGCATAGAGCGCGGAAGTCAGACCCAGAATCCCGATCGCCGCGAGCGAGAGGCGGACCCACAGTGGCATCCGCGCCAGCAGGTCGAGCAATGCGACGCGCGCTTCCCGGCTGGCGATCAACCAGATGCAGGTGATCAGAATGATGCCGAGCTGGCCGAGTCGCTTCTCGTCGTAGCTGTTGATCGCGGGCAGCAGATCGAAGCTCGGCGCCACGAGCACGTAGGCGCCGAGGAGCGCGAGCGGCAGACCATGCTCGAACAGATCACGTACGCGCACGGTCTCAGCCTCGCGGGCCCTGCCGCGTCAGCCGCTCGAGCATGTCGAGCTCTCGACTCGTGAAGCCGGCCCGCCTGCGGGCGTCGAGGTTGAGCGGCGGCTTGACGGAGCCTCCAGCGTACTGTTCGACCAGCGCCATGAACGTCGGCTCAGGGTCGAGCCCGCGGCGCTCGCACTCATAGCCGAACCACCGCGAGCCGACGGCGACGTGCGAAACCTCCTCCTCCAGAATGATTCGCAGGATGCGCACGGTCCCTTCGTCACCGGCGCGCGAGAGACGGTCGATGAGCCCCGGCGTGACGTCAAGGCCGCGGGCTTCGAGGACGCGCGGCACCATCGCCATGCGTGCGAGCAGGTCGCCCGCGGTCTCGGCAGCCATCTCCCACAGGCCCTCGTGCGCCTCGAAGTCGCCGTAGCCGTGGCCCAGCTCCTCGAGGCGAGTGCGCAGGAGCTCGAAGTGCTCGGCCTCCTCGCCGGCCACGCGCACCCAGTCGTCGTAGTACTGCCGCGGCATGCCGCGGAACCGGTATACGCAGTCTCAGGCGAGGTTCACGGCGTTGAGCTCGATGTGGGCAATGGCATGGACGAACGCCGCGCGGCCGCGCTCGCTGCCCAGGCGCCGGCGCGGTACCGAGCGCGGGTCGACGAGCTTGACTGCCGCCGGTAGGCCTGGAACGAGGGGCGGAACCTCCCCGGCTTGGGCGCTGCGCGCGGGCTGCCCGGCCGGCCCACCGGATGCATGGGCGGCGCCGGCGCCGCCACCGAGACAGCCGTCTTTCCACGCCTGCACGGCCGTTCGGGTGAGCGCGACCTTGAGCGCGGTCTCGCCGGCGGCGAGGCAGTCGCGTGCCATCGTGAAGACGTCCGGCAATGCCGGCCCGGTGGTCACGACCGGGTCCATACGAGGATGCGATTGTTGGCGGGCATGTCGTGGTCGGCGGTGAGGCGCAGCCCGATGTCGCGGGCGAGCGCGTCGAGATCCTCGAAGTTGCGGATCGCGCTGGCCGTGTCCCTGTCTTGCAACCACTCATCGAAGCGGGCGTTCGACTCGCTCGTGTAGCGGCCGCCGTAGTTGAACGGGCCGTAGAGACAGAGCTTGCCGCCGGGCGCGAGCACGCGTCCGATGCCGGTGAACATCGCCTCGACCTCCGGCCACGACATGATGTGCACGGCGTTGGCGCTGAACACGGCATCGGCCCGTTCCAGCGGCCAGGTACCCTGTCGAACGTCGAGCAGGTACGGCCCGTGAAGGTTCTCCACGGGCGGGTCGCTTGCGCGCGCCTCGCGAAGCCACGCCTCGATGCCGGCTTGGTTATCGGCGATGTCACTCGCATGCCAGTGGAGATGCGACATCGCCGACGCGAAGTACGCGGCGTGCTGACCGGTGCCGCTTCCGATCTCGAGAACTGCTCGCGAGACCGCGAGCTCCTCACGCAGCACGGCGAGAATCGCGTCCTTGTTGCGTTCGCAGGCCGGCGCGCATGGCTTCGTGTTCGAAGTCACGTCGATCGGTAAGTGAGCACGGGCACGAGTCCGTGTCGATGGCGGCAAGACCGAGGTGTGGAGAACATGGACGGGGTCGCCGCGGGTCACGCCGGCGAACGTCGGACACCGCAACTGCGGTGCCCGACGCGGGCGCACTCGTCGGCGCATACGCCACAGCTCCGGTCACATGCGGCGATTCGCCGTGCTCGCGATGGCGTCGGATGGCGCCACGAGCGGCGCTTCCCCGCCACATACTTCAGCGACGCCCGTTCGCGTCTCGTAGGATGGAAGCTGGTATGTGACCCGTCCGACCGGGGTGACGGTGCGGAATCAGAGGGGAGGAACGAAGCTTGACCATCTCTTTCACGAACACGTTCGACGATCTGCTCGCGTTCGCGAGCTACCACTACGACAACTCCGAAGGGATCCAGCGCAGCGTCAACATCCAGCGCTACGGCGGCGTCGCGGTCCTTCTCGGTTACTTTCTGGGGCTGGGTGCGTTCGGTGGCACGTTCTTCTACTACTTCGTCGGTGCCGGGCTGGCCGTTGCCTGGTGGGTGTGGGTGCCGCACGTTCTCAGCTACAGCTATGAGAAGCAGGTTCGACGAACGTACGAGAACTGGAAGAACTGCACGAGTGTCGGCAGCCGCCAGCTCGAGGTCACGGCCGAGCACCTGAGCGAGAAGAACGAGTACGGCGACTCGAGGCTGGCCTGGCCCGCCGTCGAGCGCGTCGAGGCCGATGGCGACTTCGCATTCATCTATTTGAGCGCCGCGCAGGCCCACATCATCCCGCGCTCCCGCATCACCGCCGGCAGCTTCGACGAGTTCGTGGCAGCCGCGCGCGCCGCCCTGGGCGCCTGTGCCTAGCCGCCGAAGGCGGCGTAGTACGATGGAACTGCGAGCGTAGCTCGCGCTGCTCGATCGCGAAGCGATCTAGGACCTCCACATCCTCGAGGACGGGGCCGTAAGGCCCCGTCCTTACAATCATCTTTTGGCCCGCGTCGGGCCGCCCCGTCCCGGGAGGGCATTTCGCCCTGCTTTTTTCGGGATATTTGCGACGACCGCTTGTTTACAGGCGAGGCCTTCATCTGTAGTATTCCGCCCTCAGTAAAACCGCAGACCTGGAGTACTAGATGTCCAAGAAAGCAACGCCCGTCCAAGACGCAATGACCAAGTCGCAAGTGTTCGCAGAGATCGCCGAGAACGCTGGCGTCAGCAAGAAGCAAGTCGCGGCGGTCTTCGATGAGCTCAGCAGTCTGATCGAGCGTCACATCAAGAAGAAGGCTGTCGGCCAGTTTACGCTGCCCGGTCTTCTCAAGATCAAGACCGTCAAGAAGCCCGCTCGAAAGGCTCAGAAAGGAGTCCCTAATCCTTTCGCGCCCGGAGAGCTCATGGACGTCGCCGCCAAGCCGGCGACCACACGCGTGAAGATCCTGCCATTGAAGAAGATGAAGGACTACGCCCTGTAGGGCTCAGGTCCGCGTTTTCCTCGCTACTCCGGCACGGCCGCAATCCCGCTGCGGCCGTGCCGGTGCCCTCACGAGAAGAAGCCGAGTTCGCTACTCGGTGCTGCTCCTGCAGCGTCCGCGCACGCACGCGCCTCGGTCGGCGATACAGCCGGGCGTTGCATAGGGACAGCCGTCGTCCTGATACGTGCCGCAGACGCGTCTGTCGATGCGATCTAGCCGACGGTCGAAGGGCACCACGTACATGCGGCTGATCCATTCGCCGCAGGCGCCCTGGCAGCCGGTCGACGTGTCGACGCGCATGCACTGCTCGTCGCTCTCGCAGCGGTTTGTACGACGGACCAGGCGCTCGGTCTTGCGAAGCATCTTCGCCAGCCGTTCATCGCACATCTTGTCATCGGGCTCACAACCGTCCGGGACGCAGACGCTGCGCGGACAGTCGTCACAGCCCGCGCAGCTGGAAACGCACTCGCAGCGGTAGTCGGGTCCGCAGTCGGCGTCGGCCTCGCAGCGCCACGGCGTGGGCGTTGCTTGCGGCACGCACACGGGCGGTCCGCATTCCTCGCACAGTGGGCAGCTTGCGGTGCACGCGCACACGCGACTCTCGCCGCACGCCAGGGGCGCAGCGAGTCCGCATTCCCAGACCTCGCCGACGCAGGCGTGGCCGCAGACGTCCATCGAGCCGTCGCGGTGCTGGCACTGCTGCCCACCCGGGCATGGTCCCTGCTCGCAGCAGTACACCGGCGCGAAGCCCGCGATGCACTGTCCGTCGAAACAGCCGAGCCCCGGGTCGCAGTCGCAGGCGGTCCGGCACTCCGGGACGCGATCGAGGACGCAGACCTCGGCGTGACAGTCGTCGCAGTCGGGGCAGCTCGGCACGCAGACGCACCGGTAGCCGTCCGGACAGGCTCGCTCGGGGAGCGTCATGTCCGCGGACGGCGAGCCGCAGGTC
>SPBQ01000377.1 GCA_004525875.1 Myxococcales bacterium | reverse complement strand
TCTTGTTCGCGTTCTTCTTCATCCACTCGAACGAACAGTGCTCGAGGATCGCCTCCCAACGTGGTCCGCTGATCGGGATTCCGAGGAAGTTCGCGATGAGACGGATCTCACCGGGCATATCGCGCTTGAGATTCGCGAAATGAACGAACTTCACGTTGGGCAGAGCGCGAATCTGCCACCAGCTCCGGACGTTCTCCCAAAACGGCCAGAACGGATGACCATCAAGGTTCATCCAGTCGTGCCAGTACTGCTTGATATCATCCGGCGGAGTTTCGATGGGTGGGCCCACGCGTCCAGGCGTCTCGTTCAACGCCTCGTACCAGGACTGATTGGCGTTGGCGTGGTGGTTGTACATGCTCCAGACCACGTCGCGGCCGTCGCGACCGATATACAGATAGCGTGCCTGCGGCGAGAACCGCAGCGCATCGACCGGAAGGTGGGTCTTCAGGAAGCGCCGGTGCGTCTGCGCCTCCACCAGCGGCAGCTTCACTTCCTTCGGCGGGACCCGCAAATCGAGCCACGGGGACATCTCGGCGACCTCCAGGTCTGGATCCCCATCGAACAGGAGCTGCCCCACGATCTGCTGCATCCAGGTCGTGCCCGCCTTGGCGTAGGTGCCGATGATGATGTCATCGTCGCGGAACGAAAGATCATTCCAGATAGTCGAGTCGAAGTGATGGCTGTGAAGCTCCCGACGCTTCTTCGGCCACTCAATGCTCTCGGTCATGAGCGCCTCCTAATCCGTTTAGAGTGCGGCAGACCGCCAGGCCCCAGCGATCCGCGTTCAGCACCACGGGCTCCATTCGCCGCCCTGCCTTCGGGATGATCGGCCTGACACCCATCAGCCGGTTTCTAGCAGTCGAGCAGGCTACTCGGAACCGTGACGGTGGGGGGCGTCTCATCGCGTGCGCCGGCCCAGCGCCATCAGCAACGATCCGGATACGACCATGCAGGCACCGCCAACACCGATGACGGTGATCGGCTCGGGCGCCACGAGGGTCGGCATCGCTGTCGCGGCCGCGCCGACAACGGCGAGCGTCACCAGCGGCACCAGCGCGAGCACCGCGCTGATCCGAGAAGCGTCCCAGTGCGCGAGCGCCTCGGCGAAGGTCCCGTACGCGACCAGCATGTTAGCGATGCAGAACACGAGCGCGCCGAGCTGAGCACCACTCATTCGAAAGATCACTGCCGGCTCCGCGAACGGCGCGTAGAGGACGGCCGAGCCGATGTAGATGCAGAGCATGACCGACGCGGACGGCAATGAACGCAGTAGCTGCTTCTGCGCCAACCCGTACAGAGCCCAGGACACCGCGGCGCCCACGATGCAGGCGAGCCCCACGTAGTACGTGTCGAGTCCTTCGAGCATGTGAACGATCTGGTCGCGCGAGAACACAACGAGTCCCGCGACCATCACGGTCAGGCCGAGCCACTGGGTCCGCCCGATGCCTTCCTTGAAGACCCAGATACTGCCGACGGCCAGCAACACTGGCGCAATCTGGATCACCACCTGCGCGGTGCCGGCATTGGTCCCGTCGAGGCCGAACACGTAGAGGGCGTAGTTGGCGGCAAGGCCGAGTGTCGCGATGATGAGTAGACGCCAGCCGTCGCGGCCGAGGAGGTCGAGCCGCGGAAGCGAGCCACGTAGCCGCAGCACCGCACCGAGGAGAGTCGCCGCCGCCACGAAGCGGTACCAGGTGAGCGTCAGCGCATCCATGCCCGACAGCGCCACCTTCAATCCGATCGGCAGGACGCCCCACATCACCACCGTGACCATCGCCAGCGCGAAGCCGAGCCCCGCCCGGCCCGAAGGCCGATGCAGCTCATCGGAATAAGCGCGCTCGCCGGCAGGGGTGGTTTCGACGGGCTCGAGCGGCGCCACCGTTCCGCCGCCGCCCGGAGCGCTGGCAACGGCCTCCCGGGTCGCCGCGGCAGCGAGCTCCTTCTCGGGATCGCTCACCGGGCTCAGTCCAGGAGCGCCAGGATGTCTTCGCGCGTCACGCCGCCGGCGGCCGAACCAGCGTCGGCGGTCAGCACGCCCTCGGCGATGCGGCGTTTGCGTTCTTGAAGATCGAGCACGCGTTCCTCGACCGTGTCCTTCGCGACCAGTCGATAGACCATCACCGGCCGGTCCTGACCGATGCGGTGAGCGCGGTCGGCAGCCTGGTCCTCGACGGCAGGATTCCACCACGGATCGAGCAGGAAGACGTGGTCGGCCGCCGTCAGGTTGAGCCCCGTGCCGCCGGCCGTGAGCGAGACGAGCATCACGGGTGGCCCCTCCTCGCTCTGGAACGCATCGACCACCGCCTGACGGTCGCGCGTGCTTCCGTCGAGCCGGACGTAGCCGAGATCGAGCTCGTCGAGGTGCGGTTCGATACGGTCGAGAAACCCCGTCCACTGCGAGAAGACCAACGCCTTGTGACCGTCGGCGGCCGCGTCCTCGAGAGCCTCGCACAGCGCTTCCACCTTCGAGGAGGTCGGCGCTTCGCTTCCGGGCAGCAGTCCGCGATGGCAGGCCGCCTGGCGCAGACGAAGGAGTGCCTCGAGCGCCGCCATCACGCCGGTGGTGCCGTCGCTGAGTCGCTTGACGACATCGGCCCGCGTGGCCGATCTCACCGCGTCGTAGGCGGCGCGCTCCTCGGCCTCGAGCTCGACGTAGAGCACCGAATCGGTGCGCGGCGGCAGCTCGCGAGCGACCTCACGCTTGAGGCGACGCAGCACGAAGGGACGGATGCGGCGGCGCAGCTTCTCGGTCGCCGCCGCCTCGCCCGCCAGCATGGGGCTCTCGTAGCGATCGGCGAAGTCGCGCCGGCCGCCGAGGAGGCCACGGTTGCAGAAATGCATCTGGCTCCACATCTCGGCCGGGCGGTTCTCGATCGGCGTTCCGGACAGCGAGAGTCGGAACGCACCGGGCAGACGGAACGCGGCGCGCGCCACCTGGCTGTCGGGGTTCTTGATGGCCTGCGCCTCGTCGAGCACGATCGCGTCCCAGTCGACGTCGCACAGCGCCTCGATGTCGTTGCGCATCGTTGCATACGTCGTCAGCGTGACGGCGGCGGGCGTGATCGTTCGCCTCGGGCCGTGATACAGATCGACGGACATCCCCGGGCGGAAACGCTCGATCTCGCGTGTCCAGTTGTGGATGACGCTGCGCGGGCAGACCACCAGCGCGCGCCCCTCGAGCACGCACAGAGCCTGGATCGTCTTTCCGAGACCCATGTCGTCGGCGAGCACGGCGCCAAGCCCCGCATCGCGCAGCCGTCCGAGCCAGAGGACACCGACCGCCTGGTAGTGACGGAGCTCGCCCTGAAACTCAGGGCAGAGCTCGCGAGCTTGGGCGAGCACGGAATCGGCGGTGTCGGCGTTATCGTCAGTGGCCCCGGCGGCCTTGCGGCCAGCGCCAGCGTCGAGCAGCGCACGCAGGCGTTCCAGCTCGAAGGGCGGCGGCGCCTCGAGCGCTTCGCAGAGCTCGCCGAGGATCGGCAGGGCCGCGCGCGGCACGCGACCCTCGTTCTGCTCGCGAGCCGAGAGGAGATCCATCACCAGGTGGCCGTGCGTCTCGAGCCAGCCGGCGGGAACCCGAGCG
>SPBQ01000018.1 GCA_004525875.1 Myxococcales bacterium | reverse complement strand
TCTTCGAGCGCCTGCGCCACGAGGCCCCGGTCGTGCCGATCCGAACACTGGCGGGCCACGTCACGCACCTGCTCACGCGTTACGACGACGTGTTTGCGGCGCTGCAGGACGACTCGGTCTTCTCGAACAAATCCAACGCCCGGGGCATCAGCCTGGTGATGGGACGCACGATCATCGAGATGGACGGTGACGAACACCTCCGCCACCGCAAGCTGATCCGTCCGAACTTCGCGCCCCGCGTCGTGCGCGCCGAGGAGTTCAAGACCGTCGTTGCACGGGTCGGCGACGAGCTGGTCGACGCCTTCGCCGGGCGCGGCCGGGCCGATCTAGTGGCGGAGTTCACCTACACGTTCCCGATCCGCGTGCTGAGCGATCTTCTCGGACTCCCGATCGAGGACTACGACACCTTCCATCGCTGGGCCATCGACCTGACCCAGATCGGCCGCGACCCCGAGCGCGGCTTACAGGGCGCTCAGAACCTCGCCGAGTACCTCCTCCCGATCGTCGAGCAACGCCGGCGCGTGGCCGAAGACGATCTCATCACCTCGCTGGCCCAGGCCGAGATCGAGGGCCATCAGCTGACCGACGAGGAGATCATCAGCTTCCTGCGGTTGTTGATCGTGGCCGGCGCCGAGACGACGTTCCACCTGATCGGCACGATGATGTACGCCCTGCTCGGGCGCCCTGAGACCCTCGAGCGCGTGCGCGCCGACCGCACGCTGCTCGAGCGCGTCATGGCGGAGGCGCTGCGCTGGGATTCGCCGATCCAGCTCACGACGCGCGAGACGACCGCGCCGGTCGTGATCTCGGGAGTGGAGCTGCCCGCCGGCGCCGACATCCTCACGGGCATCGGCTCGGCCAATCGCGACGAGACCCGTCACATGAAGCCGGACGAGTTCGATATCGACCGCAAGGGCCCCGACCACATCGCGTTCGGCTTCGGGCGTCACTTCTGCATCGGCGCCCGGCTGGCCCACACCGAGGCGATCGTCGCAATGAACATCCTACTCGACCGGCTTCCTCGCGTGAGATTCGATCCCGACGCCGAACAGTCCGGCATCGTCGGCCTCGCTTTTCGCGGGCCGCAGCGTCTGCCGGTCGTGTTCGACGCATGAGATAGAGGGAGAATTCGTTATGACGATGGTAGTAGACGCCGACGCACACGTCCTCGAAGGCGCATCGTTCATGGCGGGCGCACTCGAACGCTGGCCGGACCGGATCGCGTTCACCGCGGATGAGGGCACCGTGCGCGTGGAAGTGGAAGGACGCCGCTATCCCGAATCGGCGGGCCCCGGCGCCGGCTGTCCCCCCGAGCACGGGGTGAGCACCGCCGACGGTATCGACCCCAGCAGCCCGGCCGGCGTACTTGGCGACGCCGACCGCGAGGGCATCGATCGGATGGTACTATTTCCGAGCTTCGGCCTCGGCATCCCCAGCTTCGTCGACCCGACGTTCTCGGCCGAGATCTCCGAGTTCTACAATGACTGGGTCGCCGGCTGGTGCGGCCAGGGCATTGGGCGGCTACTCGCGGCGGGCGTGGTGCCGGTCGAGGACCTCGACGCATCGTTGATCGCCCTCGAGCAGGCCAAGAAGCTCGGGCTGGTCTGCGCGGTGCTGCCGCCCGGACTGCGCGAGCGCAACCTCGACCATCCCGACCTCGACCGCCTCTACTCCACGGCCGAGGATCTCGAGTTGCCGCTCGCGATCCACGGCGCCCCCGGCGTGCACCTGCCCAAGATCGGCGTCGACCGTTTCACGAACTACATCCAGGTGCACTGCATCAGCTTTCCGTTCGACATGATGAGCGCGATGACGGCAATGCTCAGCGGCGGCGTGCTCGAACGTCACCCGAAGCTCAAGGTCGCGTTTCTGGAGTCCGGGTGCGGATGGGTTTCCTACTTCGTCGACCGCATGGGGGAGCACTGGGAGAAGCGCGGCGACTGGATCGAGAACGGATGGAAGCGCCATCAACGCGAGTACATCGAGCGCGGCCAGGTCTACGTCACGTGCGAGGCCGAGGAGCCGATGCTGCCGGCCGTACTGGATGATCTCGGCTCGGACTTCGTCATGTACGCCAGCGACTATCCGCACTGGGATTCGGAGTTTCCCCACAGCACGAGCAAGCTGCGGGCCAGAACCGACCTCGACGACGACCGCCGCGCGGCCGTGCTCGGCGGCAACGCGCAGCGGTTCTTCGGGATCGGCTGAACGGCTCAGTCGGCGCGGCCACCACGCAGTAGCCGGCCGGGGAGCGACCCGGCGGGATCGACGCAGTCCTCTCCGCGCTCTCGCAGCAACGTGCCGTTGACGACCACGGCCTCGATGCCGGTGGCACGCGAGATCAGTCGATCAGCACCAGCGGGCTGATCGTTCACGCGCTCGAGCGGCGAGCAGCCGACCGTGTCGGCGTCGAACACGACGACGTCGGCGGCCAGCGCCGGCTCGAGCCGCCCGCGATCCGTGATGCCGAACACCTCCGCCGATCGCGACGTGAGCATCCGGACTGCCTGTTCCAGCGTGAGCACGCCCTTGTCCCGCGTCCAGTGCGCGAGCAGATGGGTCGCGAAGCACGCGTCGCACAGCTGGCTTGCGTGAGCGCCCGCGTCGGACAGGCCGAGCACGGTGCTCGGATGCCTCAGCAGCTCGGCTACGGCGTCCTCGCTCCGGTTGGCAACGGGAACTCGGAAGCGAGCTTCGAGATCCGACGCGAGGCCGAGGTCGAGCGCGAGCTCGGCTGGATGCACACCGCGCTCGGCCGCCACGTCGGCAAGCTTTCGCTCGGCGAGCTCCGGCCGTCCGGGCACGTCGGCGATGACCGTGTCCTCCCAGCGCCCCCCGATCACACCACCGCCACGGCCCGCAGCGAGCGCTGCGCGGAATTCGGGGTCGGCGTATATCTTCTTCTTTCCCTCGAGGTCAGCCGCCGACACCGGCTGGAACAGCTCCATGCTCTCGAACAGGAACGGCGCCTTCCATTGATACTCGAACATGAGCGGACGCCCGGTCACCTGCGGCACGACCTCGACGCCCGCGGCCTGGAACGCTGCGTGCTGCTCGAGGATGCCGCGGTGGCCGTCGGGGCCGAACAGATCGGCCAGCAACGCCGTCCAGGTCACCGTGCGGCCGCAGCTTCGCGCGATGTCGGCCAGCTCGTCGAACAGCAGATCAATACCGATCGTGGCCTGCAGGACGCCGCGATCGGCATCGCGCAGCGCCGAAGCGATCTCCTTGATCTCGGCGCCGCTGGCCTGGCGGCTCGGAACCGGCTTGCCCGCATAACCCACGTGGGTGGGCGCCTTCGAGGTCGCGAAGCCGAGCGCACCGGCCTCGAGCGCCTCGGCGACCAGCGCCTTCATACGCGCAATCTCCTCACCCGTGGCCTCTCGCTCGGTGGCCTCCTCGCCCATCACATAGAGCCTGAGCGGCGTGTGACCGATGAGGGCGGCAACGTTGATGGCCGTACCGCGCCGCTCCACGCTGTCGAGGAACTCGGGGAATGTCTCGAACGGCCAGTCCTCGCCCACCCCGGCGCGAAGCGCGTCGAGGGACATGCCCTCGACGCTCTCGAGTGTCCGTAGGATGAGGTCGCGATGCTCAGGCCGGGTCGGTGCGATGCCGAACCCGCAGTTACCGACGACCACTGACGTTACCCCGTGCCAGGGCGAGATCGTCAGCATTCGATCCCAGAACAGCTGCGCGTCGTAGTGCGTGTGCACGTCGACGAAACCCGGCGCGACGATCTTACCACTCGCGTCGATCTTGCGTGCAGCCTCCGCGTCGCCGAACCCGGCTGCGGCAATCGCCGCGATGCGCCCATCCTTCACCGCGATGTCGGCGCGGCGGGCCGGCGCACCCGTACCGTCGATCACCGTGCCACCCTCGATCACCAGATCGAACGGCGCGGACTTCTCTGCGTGTCCGGGCTCTCGTGACATCAATGCCTCTCCTCGTAGCCAGGCTCGCAATTGCTTGGCGCGCGTAGTCTAAACCCACCCGCCGCGATCAGGTCAAGCGACCTGCCACGGGAGAACTTCCGACTTGCCGCTCGATCCACAGTTTCAACCGATTCTCGAAGAGATGGGCTTCGGCGATATTTCCGATCTCGACAGCATCGAGCCCCCGGCGCTGCGCGCGCTGATGGCCGGGATGCCCACCGGCGCCGCCGAACCGCGCCGCATGGCGGAAGTCTTCGAACGCGAGATCGACGGCCCCGACTACCCACTCAAGGTTCGCATCTACCGACCCGAAACTGCCACCGAGGGACCGCCGCCGATCGTCGTGTACTTCCACGGCGGCGGCTTCTGCATCTGCGACCTCGACACGCACGACGCCACCTGCCGGTCGCTGGCGCACGCCGCCGGCGCGCTGCTCGTCTCGGTCGACTATCGGCTGGCCCCGGAGGCGAAGTTCCCGGCCGCGGCCGAGGACTGCTACGCCGCCACCGTCTCGGTTGCCGCCGTCGCCGCCGAGCTCGGCGGCGACCCGCAACGCATCGCCGTGGCCGGCGACAGCGCCGGCGGCAATCTTGCGGCAGTCGTCGCATTGATGGCCCGTGACCGCGGCGGCCCGGCGCTCGCACACCAGCTACTGATCTACCCCGTCATCGACCACGATTTCGACACCGTCTCCTATCGTGAGTTCGCCGAGGGCTACCTGCTGACCCGCCAGATGATGATGTGGTTCTGGCGCCACTACCTGAGCCGGCCCGAGGACGGCGACGATCCGTTTGCCTCGCCGATTCGCGCCGACAATCACATCGGCCTGCCACCCACGACCATCGTGACGGCCGAGTTCGATCCGCTGCGCGATGAGGGGGAAGCCTACGGACGCCGGCTGCGGGAGTCGGGTGTCACGGTCGAGATCATCCGCGAGGAAGGACTGATCCACGGTTTCTTCGGATTCGAGGGGATGGTCGAGCGCGCCGACCGTGCGATCGCCGCAACCGGCGAGCGCCTGCGAATCGCGCTGGCCAACGAAGCCTAGTTCGCGGCGGCGCAGGTCCGAGTCGAGAACACGACCTCGTCGACGGCGCCCGAACCGCCGATCCTCACCGTCACGAAGGCGACGCTCGGCACCTCTCCGAGGTCAGCCACGATGACGCCATTGTCGCCAGAGTGCTCAACCTCGGTGCTCTCGATCAGGATCCCCGCGGCATCGAACATCTCGACAAGCGGTGCGATGTCGGTCATCTCCACGTCGAGGAACGTGATGGAGCGCACCGCCACGGGCCCGACAGCCGAGAAATCGAACAACATCGAAACGACCTCGTTCGCCTGATCGTCCGGGACGTCGACCAGTCCGTCGCCGTCGGCGTCGACGAGGTTCTCGGCCACGATCAGTACGTTGCCGAGCGGACGGTCGTTGGCGGACGCCGTGCCCGGTCCACCGTCGTTTCCGTGACCGGGACCACCGAACAGCTGGTTGGGAGTGCCGAGATCGTCGTCGCCACCCGAACATCCGCCGCTGCACGAGGAGTCGTAGATGATCGCCGCGTTGGTCGCGGCGCCGAGTGCCGGATTGGTCGCCGCTATCCCGATCGGACCGAGGCCGCCGGCCGACACTGCCACGATCATCTGCTCACCGGCCAGCAGCTCCTCGAAATCCAGTACATCGATCGACTCGATGCCGGCACCGGGACCCGTCTCGTGGACGCAAGAGGCAAGCTCGTCACTGCACGAGTCGGCCGTACACATACTACCGTCGTCGCACATCGGCTCTGGGCCTGCGAGACAGCCCTGCAGCGGCTGGCAGGTCTCGGCCCCGCTGCAGAACGAGCCGTCGTCGCAGAGCGCGTCGACCGGCTCGTTCGTGCAGCCGGTGCTCGGTCCGCACGTATCGAGCGTGCACGCCAGGCCGTCGTCGCACGCCACCGTGGTCCGGGTACAGCCGACCTGCGCCTCACACGCGTCGTCGGTGCAAGCGTCGCCATCGTCGCACGACACCGGCTCGAACAGACAGCCGGCGACAGCGTCACAGGTGTCAGCCGTGCAAGCGTCGCCGTCGTCGCAGATCATCGCCGCGCTCGTGCAGCCGTCCGCGGGGCTACAGGTATCGACCGTGCACGCATCCGCGTCGTCACAAGCCGCGTCGCTATCGCACGAGCCGGAGCTACACCCCTCGCCGTCGACGGCCTCGGCCACACAGACGCCAGCGACCTGTTCGCAGACACCCACCACGCAGGGTTCGTCGAGCAAGCTGCAGTCCAGCGGTGTACTCACGCAGCCCGTCGCCGGATCGCAGATCTCGACGGTGCAGGCATCCCCATCGTCGCAGATCACGGGCGTCGTCGCGCAGCCCTGGGCAGAATCGCAGAGATCGACGGTGCAAGCGTCACCGTCGTCACAATCCGCCTCGATCGGGGGGCCGGGAACGCAGAGCCCGGCCGACGGCTCGCAGGCACCCTGACCGCAGTCGGTGTCGAGCAGGCTGCAGTCCAGGGGCGCGCTCGCGCAGCCGGAGGTCGCGTCGCAGGTGTCCGTCGTGCACGGGTCGCCGTCATCGCAAGGCGCGACCTCCGGTCCGACGCACGTGCCGACCGCGCAAACGTCGCCCGCCGTGCACGCGTCACCATCATCGCAGCTGGCCGTATTGTCGAGATGCGCGCAGCCGACAAGTTCGTCGCAGCTATCGTCGGTGCACGCGTTGCCATCATCGCAATCCAGCACCGCCCCACCGGCACACTGCCGCTCACTGCACACATCCTCGGTCGTGCACGCGTCACCGTCGTCGCAGACCGCGGTGTTCGCCGTGTTGAGACAGCCCGCCCCCGTGTCGCAGCTGTCGTCGGTGCACGAGTTGCCGTCATCGCACGCCACCAACGCCCCGCTCGCGCACGCTGCCTGGCGGCAGACATCACCGCTCGTGCACGCGTCGCCGTCGTCACAGAGCGCCGCGTTGGCGGGGTTCAGACAGCCCGCCGCAGCGTCGCAGCTGTCATCCGTACACGCATTACCGTCATCGCACTCGGCCGGCGCCCCGCCGGCGCACGCCCCCTCGCTGCACACGTCGCCCGTCGTGCACGCATCGCCATCGTCGCAGGGCGCGGCATTGTCGGGGTGGAGGCAGCCGCCGAGCGCGTCACAGGTATCGTCGGTGCAGGGATTGCCGTCGTCACAGTTCGGCGGCGCCGCCCCCGTGCATGCACCGGCGCTGCACATGTCCTCGGTCGTACAGGCATCGCCGTCATCGCAGGCTACGGCATTGTCGCTACTCGCACAGCCGGCAACGGTGTCGCAGACGTCGTCGGTACAGGGGTTCCCGTCGTCGCAAACCGCGTCGAGCGCGACATTGAGACAGGCATCGGCCTGGCCGTCGCACACATCGATCGTGCACTCCACGCCGTCGTCGCAATCGAGCGGTGCGCCGACCACGCACCCCTGCCCCGCGTCACAGGTCTCGGCGCCGTTGCAGCTCACCCGATCGTCGCAGACGACGTCGGTGGGCAAGTGCTCGCATACGTCGCCCGCCTCGTCGCAGAGATCGGTCGTGCACCCGACGCCGTCGTTGCAGTCTATCGCGCCAGCGGGCTCACAGCCGGTCGTAGCGTCGCAGGTCTCGACGCCGTTGCAGAACTCGCCGTCCTCGCACAGCGCGTCGACCGGTGTATGCACGAACGTGTCAGTAGCCTCGTCACACTCGTCGACCGTACAGGGCACGCCATCGTCAATATCCGGCGCGGTGCCGGGCCGGCAGCCGTCAGCCACGTCGCAGACCTCGAGCCCATTACAGAAGTCGCCGTCGTCGCACGCCGCATCAGCGCCAACGCTGAGACAGCCGTCGATGGACGCATCGCACAGGTCGACCGTGCACACCACGCCGTCCTCGCAGTCGGGCAGCGGCCCCGGCTGGCAACCTCCGCCCGCATCGCAGCTCTCCGCACCGTTGCAAAACAGACCATCGTCGCAGAGAGCGTCGGAGGCGACCGCCTCGCACCCGTCGACACTCTCGTCGCAGACATCATTCGTGCAGTCCACGCCGTCGTTGCACACGACGGCGTCTCCAGCCGTGCAGTCGGCCGTCGCGTCGCAACGCTCGACGCCGTTACAGAACTCGCCATCGTCACAGCTCGTGTTATCGGGAGTGTGAACGATGCTTGCGCTCGCGTCATCGCAGGCGTCGACCGTGCACGCCACCCCGTCCGCGAGATCGGGCGCCGTGCCGGGCTGGCAGCCGGCCCCTGCATCGCAGACCTCGGCGCCGTTGCAGAACAGACCGTCGTCGCAGTCCCCGTCGATAGCGATGGCGCGACACCCATCGCCCGCAGCATCACAGAAGTCGACCGTACACGCCACGCCGTCGTCACAATCGGGCGTTGGCCCGGCGAGGCACCCGGCCTCACCGTCGCAGCTCTCGGAGCCGTTGCAGAAAACACCGTCGTCGCAGAGCCCATCAACAGCGGTCGCAGCGCAGCGGTCGGCGCCCTCGTCGCACGCATCGGTCGTACATTCGAGCCCGTCGTCGCACAGGACTGCGTCTCCGGCCAGGCAGCCCGATATCTCATCACAACGCTCGGCGCCGTTGCAGAACGCGCCGTCGTCACAGACCGTATCGTCGACCGAATGGACGATCGTGTCGGCCGCCTCGTCACAGCTGTCGCGCGTACACGGCACTCCGTCGTCGACCGAGGGCGGAACACCGACCTGACAGTCGGCATCGATATCGCAGCTCTCGACACCGTTGCAGAACTCACGGTCATCGCACATGAGGTCCGCAGGAACGTGAACCACCACGTCGGCCGCTTCATCGCAGACGTCGACGGTGCAGTCGACGCCATCATCGATCTCCGCCGGCACACCGTTTTCGCAGCCATCATCGACGTCGCAGCGCTCCTCGCCGTCGCAGAACTGACCGTTGTCGCAGACGTCGTCCACCGCGAAGTTCACACAGGCGTCGGCCGTCTCGTCACACATGTCGGCGGTGCAGGCGACCGTGTCGGCGCACACGGGAGCAGTGCCGGCAGCGCAGCCCGTCGTTGCATCGCAGGTTTCCGCACCGTTGCAGAACGCGCCGTCGTCGCACAACGCGTCGTCGGCCGAGCTCGCGCAAGCGTCTGCAGTCCGGTCGCAGATGTCGTGTGTGCAGCTCACCCCGTCGTTGCAGGCCGGGGGCGGGCCGGCGATGCAGCCCTCTTGCGCGCTACAGGTCTCGGCCCCGTCGCAGAACACGCCGTTGTCGCAGACCCAATCGACCGGCTGATGAATGCAGCCGCCGAGCGCTTCATTACAAGCGTCGGCCGTACAGTTGATGGCGTCGTCACACACCGGTAGCGAGCCGGCCAGGCAGCCGTCCGCGGCGTCGCACACCTCCGCTCCGTTACAGAACGATCCGTCGGCACAACGCGTCGCATCGGGCAGGTGGATGCAGTCGTCGGTCGCCGTGTCGCACAGATCGACCGTGCATGCGATGCCTTCCTCACAGTCGGGGGCCGCGCCGGCCAGGCAATCGCGCTGGTCGTCGCAGGTCTCGACACCGGTGCAGAACGCGCCGTCATCGCAGACCTGGTCGAGCGCGATGTGCGAACACACCTCCATGAACCTGTTGCAGGCATCCGCCGTGCAGCCCACGCCATCGTCACAATCGACTGCGATGCCGGCCACGCACTCACCGCCGGCGTCGCAGCGCTCGAGCCCGTTACAGAACTCGCCGTCGTCGCATTCGGCATCCACCTGGCAAGGCGCGGTGATCAGCGACCACGCGAGCGGCGCCGCCAGCACCTGACCGCCCCGCGCACTGCGCACCCGTCTGGCACGAAGTCGCGCACAGCGACGCACAGCCTGAGCATCGTCGGTCTCGCGGCGCATACGAGCGCACGGCCGCCTCCGCCCATCGCGGATCGCGACCATGGCGGATCGACGAACGACGCGAGCGACCGTGACGATGGCGGTGCCCGCAAGCGGCACGTCGAACCGATCGAGCGTTCGATCTCCGGAAGCGGCGACGGCGTCGCCTGGAACGAAGGCCCCGGACGCGAGCACGAGCAGCGAGATCGACAGGAGCGATAGGATCGACAGTTCCGTTCTGGGCACGCCGAGCATCGTCGGCATGCTCGAAGGTGCGGGCTTGTTCGTTCGACAGGTCGTTCGGGTGTGGACGCACGGACGCATACGGATGCCGAGTATGGACGCAGATCGGCATCGCGAACCACATCCTTTTCGTCAAGATCCCCTACTCGTTCGTTGCTACTGCATCACGCGAATCGCACGACACGACGGATGTCCCCCCGTGCGAGTGAATGCATCTGCAACAGCATCTGTGGGGTCGTCCATCGGCCACCGTTGCGATCCTGCAACGAGCGCGGGTCCTCCCTGCCCTCGGCAAGGCACTGCAGCGGATTACGACGATGAATCCTCGCATCGCACGGGATCGCCCTCTGGCTGTCGCGCCCAGGTGTTCTAAGCTCCGGCTATTGAGGACCCATGTGCCTAGAGCCGTGAACTGTCGACTCGACGTTCGCGGCGCACAGCAGATGCTCATGCACCTGTTGACGGCAACACCACCTCCGGGACCAGGGCATCGCATGAAGCGCTCACCACGTTCTCCTTCCGCATCCCAGATCGAACCGTCGACTGGCTCGGTGGGCCGCCTTGTGCTCGCCATACTGCTCTGCACGCTGGCGTTCGCTCCGACCGCGCTCGCACAGATCGGCTCGACGACGACCTCCTCGACGATGACGACGCTCCCCCCGCCGCCACCATGCACCATAGACGCCGACTGCGACGACGGCCTGTTCTGCAACGGCGCGGAGACCTGCGACGTCGTCAGCGGCTGCCAGGCCGGGACTCCGCCCATCTGCAAAGACGGCGTGGGTTGCACCGGCGACGGCTGCTCGGAAGCTCTCGCGGCCTGTGTCAACGCACCCGTCGACGCCGTCTGCGACGACGCGAACGCCTGTAACGGCGTCGAGACCTGCGATCCCACGCTCGACTGTGTAGGCACGTTGCCACCCGATTGCGACGACGGAAACGCCTGCACCAACGACACTTGCGACCCGGCCGCCGGCTGTCAGAGCACCGACCTCCCCGACGCGACCGCTTGCTCCGACGCCGACGTCTGCAACGGGCTCGAGACCTGCGCGGCCGGCACCTGTAGCCCCGGCTCGCCGCTGGTCTGCGACGACGGTCTGTTCTGCAGCGGCGCAGAAACGTGCGACGCCGTCGCTGGTTGCGAAGCCGGGACCATCGTCACCTGCAACGACGGCGTCGGCTGCACCATCGACGCGTGCAACGAAGCAACCGACTCGTGTGACAACACGCCCGACGACACCGTGTGCGACAACGGCCTGTTCTGCGACGGTGCCGAGACCTGCGCGGTGCTCGCAGACTGCCAGATCGGCACTCCGATCGACTGCAACGACTCGGTGTCCTGCACGGTCGACGCATGCGACGACGCCCTCGACGCGTGCGTGCGCACGGCGAGCGACGCGCTTTGCACCAACGGCCTGTTCTGCGATGGCGCCGAGCTCTGCGACACCATCGCCGACTGTCAGGCCGGCACGCCGATCAATTGCGGCGACGGCATATCGTGTACGGTGGATGCCTGCGACGAGAGCACCGACGCCTGTAGCAACACCGCCAACGACACGCTGTGCGACAACGGCCTGTTCTGCGACGGAATCGAAACCTGCGACCCGGTCGCCAACTGCATGCCGGCCCCGAGTCCACAATGCAACGACGGCGTCGGTTGCACGGCCGACGCTTGCAACGAGACCACCAACCGCTGCAACAACACTCCCGTCGACGCCGTCTGCGACGACGGTACCGTCTGTAACGGCTTGGAGACCTGCGACGCCCTCCTCGACTGCGTCGACGGCACGCCACTCGACTGCGCCGACACCAACCCCTGCACGGTCAACGCCTGCAATCCCGTGACAGGGTGCGAGAACCCGCCGGTCACCGAAGGCAGCTCCTGTGAAGACGGCAATCTCTGCAATGGTGCCGAGACCTGCCAGAGCGGCGTCTGTGCGAGTGGTCCACCCGCGGCCTGCGATGATGGGCAGTTCTGCAACGGCACGGAAACCTGCGACCCGGCCGTCGGCTGCCTGACCGCGAGCCCCGTCGTCTGCAACGACGGCGTGGGCTGCACGATCGACGCGTGCGATGAATCGACCGACGCGTGCACCTCGAGCCCGGACGACAGCCCGTGCGACAACGGCGACGTCTGCGATGGAACCGAGACCTGCGCCGGCGTCAGCGCCTGCCAGCCCGGGACATCGCTGGACTGCGACGACGGCAACCCCTGCACGACGGACTCCTGCGACGCCGCCGGTGGCTGCACGAACCTGCCGGTCGGCGACGAGACCTCCTGCGACGACGGCAACCTCTGTAACGGCCTCGACACCTGCCAGGCCGGCGCGTGCACGCCCGGCGCCGTGCCGGAGTGCGACGACGGCATATTCTGCAACGGCGCGGAGACCTGCGACGGCGTCGGCGGCTGCTTGCACGGGACACCGCCGGATTGTGACGACGGCGTCAGCTGCACCGTCGACGCCTGCGACGAGAGCACCGCCGCCTGAACGAGCACGCCATCCGACGGTCTGTGCGACAACGGCCAGTTCTGTGATGGCGTGGAAACCTGCGACACGATCGCCGATTGTGTCACCACGACCCCGCCCCCCTGCAACGACGGCGTCGATTGCACGGTCGACATCTGCGACGAGTCGACCGACTCGTGCTCGATCACGGCGAGCGATGCCCTGTGCGGCGACGGCAAGTTCTGCGACGGCGTCGAGATCTGCGATGCGTCCATGGGATGCCTTCCGGGGAGCGCGCCCTGCAACGACCACGTCGGCTGCACCGTCGACATCTGCAACGAGGCCCAAGACACGTGCAGCAATCTGCCCGATGATCTCGCCTGCCTCGATGGATTGGCCTGCAACGGCATCGAGAGCTGCGATGACGTCGCCGGCTGCTTGACGACCGGCCCACTGGTCTGCGACGACGGCGTCGCATGCACGGTCGACGCCTGTGACGCCGCCCTCGACGTCTGTACCAGCACGCCCGACAACACTCTTTGCATCGACAGCAACGCATGCAACGGAATGGAAACCTGCGAAGCTGCGTCCGGCTGCACCGCCGGCACGCCGCCGACCTGCGACGACGGCCAGTTCTGCAATGGGATCGAGTCCTGCGACGCGGCGCTCGGCTGTCAGTCCGGCGCCGCACCCGACTGTAGCGACGGCACCGCTTGCACCCTCGACGGCTGCGACGAGATCGGCGACACGTGCACGAACACGCCCAGCGACCCCGTCTGCGACAACGGTCAGTTCTGCGACGGCGCGGAGACCTGCGACGCGACGCTCGGCTGCCAGCCCGGCATCGCTCTGATCTGCGACGATTCGGTCCCCTGCACCGATGATCTCTGCGACGAGGGAGCCGATGCGTGCGTCAACACGCCGGTCGACGCCGCCTGCGAAGACGGCAACGTCTGCAACGGCATGGAGACCTGTGATGCCGTCGCCAACTGTATGGCCGGAGCTGCGCTCGTCTGTGAGGACGCCGGCGGCTGCATCGCCACCAGCTGCGACCCGGTTGCCGGCTGCGGCGGCACACCCGTGGTCGATGGCACGTCCTGCGAGGACGGCAACCTCTGCACCACGGGTGACAGCTGCGCGGGCGGCGCCTGCACGTCCGGCCCGCCGGCGATCTGCAACGATGGCAACGTCTGCACGACCGACTCCTGTACGCCGGCGACCGGCTGCACGACCGCAGCCGTGGCCGACGGCACCACCTGCGCCGACGCCAACGTCTGCGACGGCGCGGAGACGTGCCAGGGCGGCAACTGCGCGGCCAGTACGGCACTGGCCTGCAATAACGGCCAGTTCTGTGA
>SPBQ01000505.1 GCA_004525875.1 Myxococcales bacterium | reverse complement strand
GAGCGCCGCTGCGCTCCACCCGGCAGCGGCGCTCACACCGCCTGCCTCGGCACCGCCGCTCTCACCGCCGCTCTCATCGCCGGTCTCGGCGCCGTGGCTCGCGGCGATGCGCGACGTGATGGCAGCGTAGCGATCGCTCAGCGCGCGCCACTTGGCGAGACCGTCGAGGACGACGTCACGGGCGCTGCGGTCGGCGGGAAGGCGCGGATCCTGGTCGAGGTACAGAACGTTGGCATCGCGCCGGTGGACGACACGGCCCGAATCGATCTCCTCGATGCCGGCCAGGATCCGGGCGAGCGTCGACTTGCCGCAGCCGTTGGCACCGACCAGGCCGACACGCTCGCCTTCCTCGATCGTGACGCTCGCGCCCGTGAGCACTTCATGGCTGCCGTAGACCTTGCGTACATTTTCGAGAGAAGCGATGGCCACGGCGTGAAGCTAGCCGCAGCGCTGAGTGCGGTCGACCGCGCTCAGCGTCGCAGGCGCCATCAGTGGGGAGGTCGGGTATTGCCCGAGCGACGGATGTAGCCGCCGGAAGGCTCGTTGTTCTTCGGCGGTGTGCCCGTGCCCGTGCTCACGTTGCGGCCGTACTGGTCCGACTGCATGGACGTGAAGCAGTCGGTCTGGAAGCTGAGCGATTCGAGCGTGTTGATCTTCACGGGCGTGGCGCCGCTCTCGATCGAGAGATCCGTCGTCGCCCAGTCCAGTGACAGCACCCAGGGGTTGACCCACAGGCTGTGGACGACGTGGCGCTGGTCGTACGGCTCATCGACGCGTGCGGCGCGGCGCTTGCCGCCGTGGCCTTCCCAGCCCCACTGCATCCACACACCGTTGAAGTCCTCGGCCATGATCGGCGTGGCCGTGATCTGGAAATCGAACCACGGCTGCACATACTCGATCTCGTAGGCCACGAACGTACGCAGAATGGCTTCGTCATTCATATCGGCGACGGCGAAGCGAGCGTCGCGGTTGTCGGTGAGATAGATGCGCAGCACCTCGTTGTCGCGCATCCACTGGACGTTGTCGGGTGTCGACTCGAGGAAACGCCAGCCCTGGCCCGGCAGCTCGACGGTGAAGCAGGGCCGGTCCGGCCAGTTGTGAGCGTACAGGTAGCCCGTGGCCGTTACCTGCGTGAAGTACGAAGGCGCGTCCTCCTTCGCAAACATGCTCTGGCCCATCGCAGTGCAGCCCGCCTGCGCGAGGACGGCGGCAGTCAACCCGAGGGCCAGGCAGATTCGGCGCAGCGCTGTCACGTTATTGTTCGGACTCCCCTCGGACCACATTCATTCGGCCGCTGCACCACCGGAGCGCCCCCACGAACGGGGCATGAACATCAGATTATAGTGGCGGAGAGGGAGGGATTCGAACCCTCGGTGGAGCGTCTAACCCCACACTCGCTTAGCAGGCGAGCACCTTCGGCCACTCGGTCACCTCTCCGTATGCGCCGGAATCCTTACCAGCCGGGTCTGCGGCACGGCAACTACCCTATATAGCCGCCGCACGCGGCCAAGCCACGGCCGACGCACCCTCGCCGCAGCGCAATTCTCTAAACTTACCCAAGAGTTGCGCCTTAACAACTCGGCCGGACCCGCGCGCGCCGGCATGCGCTCGGGCACGCATCGGTGCCGTCGGATGCTACAAAAACGGCCGGCATTCGCCGTTTCCGTCCGTCAAAGCGTTCGTCCGATCCCCTAACATATTGAATTTGCGCACATTTACGTCTGGCACATCCGTTGCTGATCCGTCAGCGGCAGGTTTGCGCGCGCGTACATGATGGTGCGCATGCGCAGCATGCAGCGTTGGTCCGATGCAGCAGACTCCGAACACCAACAGCGAGCGCGAGTCCGGTAGGGCTCGCCAGAGGACCGAGGCCGGGGCCGCCGGCGATCTCCGTGGTGAGGTTGATGTGGCGGACGTGGAATCGGTGGAAACGGGCGGCCAGGCGGCCGCCCGTCCCGTGGCCAACCCGGATGGAGCCGGGTCGATGGCAGGTCCGGAGCTCCGGACCCGTCCCGCCATCGACACCGCGACCGGCCCGATCCCCGTGGCAGACGGGAAGGATGTGTGTGTTGTCGTGGATACGGCGTCAGGTACGAGTGGTTCCAAGGACAAGTCTCTTCACGATGTGTCCCTCAACGTAACGAGACTCTTTCCCGCCGAGCCGAGCTCGACACCGAACGCCCACACCGAGAACGCCGCTGTCCCGGCCAAGGTCCTTTCTCTCAGCGTGGCGCGCCGCGCCCGGCTGGCGCGCAAGCAGATCAAGCCCCGCCCTTCGATGCCCGAGCTGGAGGGCATCGACATGCGCGGCATCGACGTCGATCGTCTCACTGCCGAGGCTCGCGAGCACTACTGGTTCAACGTGAACAAGTACGCTCGCCACCTGTTCGTCTCCTCGTGCGATCTGAGCATGAAGGAGTGCGACCACCCCTACTCTCCGATCTGCGTGCACCACGTGCGCGAGGCCGAACTGAAGCGCATGGGCATGCAGTCCTCGCAGACCTCGGTCCGCACGTTCGGCCTGCTGTTCTTCATGTACGCGCTGCAAATCCTCGGCGCCGCGGCCTGCG
>SPBQ01000506.1 GCA_004525875.1 Myxococcales bacterium | reverse complement strand
TGGCGCTCGTCACCTGCTCGCCGCGGGCGAAACGGTAGGCCTCGCGCGGCGGCAGGGTGTTGCCGAACAAGCCCGCATCGACCGACAGCGAGGTGTGCAGATGCGAGTCGCCCCACAGCGGCCGTTCGGGGAAGTTGCGCTGGGCATAGGGTGAGTAGACCTTGCCGGTGTAGGCGGCGGACAGGTTCTCAGGCGTTGCGGTGCCGATATCCTGCGCGTAGGCGGGCAGTGTCATGATCAGCGCACACATCGACGCCGCGGCAACAACGCCTCTCGCCATCAGTCGTTCTCCATTCATCATCTACTCACCTCGATAGAACTAAATATCGCTAGCCGTCTGTTGCGACGGAGTATCCGGCGCCAACGGGTGTCGGTGTGCTTCAGCGCCGTCATCGGAAGGCCACGATTCTACGTCGTTCGCTGCAAGCGCGCACGAATCGCGTTCCCCGACGACTTCGTTTCGTTCGTCGGACCTTTGAAAAGCTGAATGTCCACCAAGCTCGACAAGGGGAGCGACGAGGGCCGGGCTCTGCGGGGATAGGACATTCAGTGCGACCAGGCTCTGCTGGTCGATTGGGATTGGAGGAATTGCGATGACTCCATGAAATTCGATGTGTCGTCCCGCAGGTGCGAAACCTGCCCGGCCAGGGGTGAGCCCGGGGATGTCCCAGAAGCTGTTGAACTGAGGTCGTAAGAGTGGCGGCTCCTTCACCGTCCGTGTGTTACGGACGGGGTAACCACACCAAGAAGGAGCCACCATGGCCCAGCATGCCAACAAGTCCAGTCATCTCCAACTCGTCGATCGTCCGGAGTCGGTGACCGTTGCGGTCCCGCTGCCGGTGCTCGGCGCTCTTGCGAACGCGGAGAACGCGTTCTTCGATCTGTGCGTCGAGGTCGGTCAACAAGTCTTCTCGGTGCTGATGGAACAGGACCGCGAGGCGGTCTGCGGCCCGAAGGGCCAACACGATCGAGAGCGTTGCGCGAGCCGCGCCGGGAGCACGTCGAGCGAGATCACGCTCGGGGGCCGTCGCCTCGCGGTGCGTCGGCTGCGGGCTCGCAGCACCGAAGGCGAGGAGCTGGCGCTGCCGAGCTTCGCCTTCGCGGCGGATCGCGACCCGCTCGACCGACATACGATGGAAGCGATCGCGTGCGGGGTCTCGACGCGCCACTATCCGCGGCAGCTCGAGAAGCTCTCGAAGGGCAATGCGGAGCGCAGCACGTCGAAGAGCGCGGTATCGCGCCGCTTCGTGGCGCTGTCGCGCAAGCAGATGACGGCCTGGCTGTCGTCTCCGCTCGCGGACTTCGACCTTCGCGTTCTCATGATCGACGGCATCGTGTTCGAGGACCACACGGTGCTGATCGCCCTGGGCATTGATGGCGAGGGGAACAAGCGGGTTCTGGGGCTTCGCGAGGGAACGACGGAGAACAGCCGCGTCGCCAAGGCGCTGCTGCGCGACCTGCTCGAGCGCGGGCTCGACGCCGAGCAAGCGAGGCTATTCGTGATCGACGGGTCGAAGGCCCTGCGGGTGGCGATCCGCAAGATCTTCGGTCGCTTGGGGGCGATCCAGCGCTGTCAGGTCCACAAGCGTCGCAACATCCTCGAGCACTTGCCCGAACGAATGCACGCGACCGTGGGCCAGGTGCTGAAGGAAGCCTGGGACAGCTCGGATGCCAAGCTCGCCAAGCGCCGGCTCGAGGGGCTCGCATCGTCTCTCGAAGTCGATCATCCCGGCGCGGCCGGGTCGGTGCGGGAGGGACTCGACGAGACGTTGACGCTGCAACGCATGGGGATCGACGGAGCGCTCTACCGGACGCTTTGCAGTACGAACCCGATCGAGAACCTCAATGGCTCGATTGCGACGTACACGCGCAACGTGAAGCGATGGCAGGGAGGAGCGATGATCGTTCGCTGGGCCAGCGCCGCGGTACTCGACGCGCAGAAACGCTTCCATCGCATCCGCGGCTACAAGCAGATGCCGCAGCTCGCCGCAGCTCTCGAGTCGATCGAAACGGAGCAGAACAACGCCACCGATCAGCAGGTCGCGTAGTAGGATGAACGGAGCCGCCGCTCACTGAAGTTCAACACGGAGCGGGACATCGCCCATCGCCACCCTGGCGGCCTGGGGAGAGTTCATCGGCGGAATCGCCGTGGTCGTCTCGTTGATCTACCTCGCATCGCAGATCCGCATGAACACGAAGACAGTCCGCGCATCGAACTTCGGCGGCTGGATCGCGTCAATGTCCGAGTGGCACCGGATGATCGTGGATCCTGCCGCAGCGACGCTGTACGTGCGGGGGTTGGAGGACTTTGTCGGGCTCAGCGCCGAGAACCAGGTTCGCTTCAATGGTCTTATCGGACACCTATTCGGGATGGCCATGCACGTCCGGCATCTTCGTCGGGGTCTTTACGATGCCGATATGTCTGGGGGTCAGGAGAACTCGATCGCTCACATTCTAAAGAGCCCCGGGGCGAGACAGTGGTGGACCGCCAATCGGCACTGGTGGGAGTCCGAGTTCAGCGACTTCGTCCACGGCGTGATCCGCGAGGGCGAAGCCGCCGAGTGAGCGAC
>SPBQ01000316.1 GCA_004525875.1 Myxococcales bacterium | reverse complement strand
TTCACCGACCACCGCTAGTCGGATCCCCGACGACATCGCAATCACACCGATGGCACGAACCGCGCCTGGCGTGCGCTACTTGCGGGAACCGATCCCGGTGTGCATGCTTCCCTCACGCCCGCACGACACGATTCGATCGAAGGGGAGACGGATCGACATGCATCGAGATCGATCTCGGACAACGAGCGGCCGCAGCGCGGCCTCGGCCGCGGCTCTGGCTTCCTTCGTCGGCGTCGGCCTGCTGGCCTCGGCGCCACTGCCCGCCCGAGGGCAGCCGAGCGCGGCCCAGATCGTGGCGAGCGGGACCGACTGCCGAGGTGGCAGCACGCGCCGCCTGAAACTCGGCACGACGCGACTCAACCTCAAGGCCACCGTTACGCTGCCGGGTGCGACGCACCGAGGCGTCATCGCGCTGCTCGGCGGTGCTGTTCTCACCATCGTCGATGCCGACGACATGTCGACCACGCTCGCCGAGATCGAACTACCCTCTACCGAGCGCTTCGTCGCCGCCGGCAACTCGACGCGCTACGATCGCGCCGGCACGTTGACCGGACGCATCCGTCTGCGCGACGAGCCGCGCCAGGCGGACACGGTACGCATCGCGCTCAAGGCGAAGGGCTCGTTCACGCGCGGAGCTGCCGCGTCGCTGCGAACGCGCGTGCTACTCACCGGCAACGACGAGTGCGTCGTCACCTGCGCCGGAGCCTGCTCGGGCAGCGGAGGAAATGTGATCACCTGCGACGCCGGAGCGGCGTTCGAGCCGCCGCCCGAGAGCGGCTACGGCCAGGTGCTGAAGCCGCGCGCACGGCCGTACCACGATCGCTCAGCGCTGTGTCCGCTCGCGATCGAGACGACCGGGCCACGTTGCGACTTCTTCATCGCCGAGCAGTGCTTGCTGCCCTACCCCTCATCGACGTTCCTCGACGTCGATGCCTCCACGCCCACGGGCCTGCGGGTCCACTACGATCCGACGTCGCTACCGTCCAACATCGGCGGAGCGCACATTGACTCGACCGACTGGAACACGCTGGACGGCTTCGGTCCCGGCCCGATGATCGTCGCACTCTTTCCCGACACCGGCCGACCGATCGACCTCGCCGCCTCCGACGTCGCGTTCCATACGAACATCGCGCGCTCGCTAGACGCCGACCATCCCACCGTCCTCATGAAGGCCGACACCGGCGAGCGCATCCTGCACTTCGCGGAGATGGACGTGCACACCGACGTGGTCGGTGAGAAGACGTTGATTATCCGTCCGGGCGTACGCCTCGACGACGCGACGCGCTACATCGTCGCCGTCCGCAGCCTCGTCGACGAGGCCGGCACGCCGATCCTCCCGCGCGCCGCCTTCACCGCGTTTCGCGACGGCATCGCCGACGAGGAGGTGCGAGCGGTTTGCGGCGAGGCGTGTGCCGACGTGGTCGCGGCACGGCGGCCCGCGATGGAGGACCTCCTTTCGCGGCTCAGCGCGGGCGGGGTGCCTCGTGACAACCTCGTCCTGGCCTGGGACTTCACCACCGCCAGCACCGAGGCGCTCACCGGCTGGATGGTCTCGATCCGCGACCAGGCGTTCTCACTCGGGACGCCGACGTTCCAGGTTACGAACGTCGACGACGGCGCCGGCGCCGGCCGCAACGCCGACATCTACGCACGTATCGAGGGCACTTTCGACGCGCCGCTGTTCATGACGACCGACGCGCCCGGTGCACGGCTCAATCTCGTCGCAGGCGTGCCGACGCAGAACGGCTTCGGAAGCATTCCGTTCGTCGTCGACATTCCCCGTATCGCCGTCGCCAGTCAGAACCCGGCGGCAGTGCCGGCGCGCGCGACGACCTGGGGACACGGCCTGCTCGGCGACCGCTTCCAGCTCGGCACGCTCACACCGCTCGCAAGCACCTACAACTTCGTCATCGCCGCTGTCGATATGCAGGGGATGTCCAACTCGGACCTGCTGCCAAGCGTGCTACCGATGATCAGCGACCTGTCCTTGTTCCACCGCATCCCCGAACGTCTGCACCAGGGATTCCTCAACCACCTACTGCTCGGGCGCCTCATGAACGACCCCGTCAGCGGTTTCGGCTCGCATCCCGCCTTCCAGCTCGGTCCGGGCGGGACGTCGGTGATCGACAGCTCGCAGGTGTTCTACTCGGGGGGCAGCCAGGGAGGCATCTTCGGTGTCGCGATCATGGCGATCACCGACGAGTTCGAGCGCGGCTTTCTCGCCGTTCCGGCCTCGAACTACTCCACGCTGCTGCAGCGGAGCGTCGACTTCGTTCCGTTCTTCGCGCTGCTGAATGCCGCGTACACCGATCCCCTCGACCGCATCCTCCTCTATCCACTCCTGCAGCAGCTGTGGGACCGCGCAGAGCCGCACGCTTACCTTCCGCACGTCCTTCCCGGAACGCTCTCCGACCCGCCATTCCCACATGAGATCCTCGTACACATGGCGACCTACGACAGCGAGGTTTCAAATCTCGCGACCGAAATCATGGTCCGCAGCCTGGGCATCGCGCAGCTCGAGCCCGTCCACCGCAGCTTCTTCGGGATTCCGGAGACCGGCGCACCGCTGGCCGGCTCGGCGTTCGTGGAGATCGACCCGCAACGCGGCACGAGCCGTTGCCACACGCCGGGCGACACCGACGCGGGCGCCGCCTGCTCGACCGATCTCGACTGCCCGGGCACGGGCGATCCGATCTCGCGGACCACCTGCGCCTCTGGCGTCCCGCCGCTCGGCAACGCAGCACCGGAGTTCAACAACGGCGCTCACGGCTCGACCGACGTCGCGGCGGCCGGCGCCCAGATCGATGCGTTCCTGCGCACCGGGGGCGCGGTCGAGCAGTTCTGCGCGGATACGTGTGACCCGGAGTAGCACCCACGCCGTCTTTCGCGACGCACTCGACGCGATATGCCGATCGATGTGCACGGAGACGAAGATCAGCCTCGTCAGCCGCATCAGCGCGCGCGAAGATACCGCCCGCCTGCTGCGCACGCAGATCCGGATGTAGGAGGCGCTCGGGCTGGTGCTCTCGGCCAGGGCGGCCGCTGCCATGGAGCGTCACGTTGCCGAGCACCCGCAGGGCTCGGAGGGCGTCCACCGCTACACACCGGAGCAGTTCGGCATCGACCCCGACCCCGTCCGCGGCCAATGGTCCGACTACATCGAGCGCTTCGGCATCGCCCCGGAGTAACCGCGCGCCTCGCCGCCCGGTCGACGGCTCCGGGGAAATCGGCCGGCCTGTCATTCGGCGCGACGCCCTGTCCATTAAAACGTTGCGGCCGCCTCCCGGTGTCGCTAGTCTTGGTCGATGCAATTTGCTCCCAATCTGACCGGCCGCCTCGCGCGTAGGACTCTGTTTGTCGGCGCGTGCGTAACGATCATCGGCTGCGGTAGCCTCTTGGATACCGGCGACGACAACAGCGGCCGGATCAAGGTCAACGGAACCGTCGCGAGCGTGATCGTCGACAGCACGACTCGCGACATCGTCGTTTTCGTCTACACCGACATCTGCTTGACGCCGGACGCGAATCCGGTCTTGTGCGCCGATCTCGAGCTCCCGGACGATCTACCGTTCCTCACAACGAGCGACTACAAGTCGCTGCGGTCCGACACCGTACCGGCGAACAGCAACGGGAACTTCCTGGTACTGAACTCCAGGAACGGCGACCTCACCGTCGCCTTCCTCCAGGACAGCGCGGACGACCCGGACGGGACCATCGATCCCGAGGACGTGACCATCACGCGCGACAATCAGGGCAACATCATCCCTGCTGCCAACAACGCCGTCTCCGTTCTCGCCGACCGCAACGACCTGCACGACGTCTCGGGCGGGGTCGTCGTCGAGCTTGGCGACATCGACGTCGACTTCCCCGCCGCAAGCGCCAGCTCGCTGTTCAGCTCGACGACGGTCACGACCGTCACGACCGTCACGACCGTCACGAACCCGAGCTGACCGAGCTCCGCCACATCCATTTCGGATATCTGATCGTGAACGGCCAGCCGGGCCCACGATCGTGGCCGGCGACGCTCAGTCGCCGAGCTCGCGCACGATGCGCTCGGCCAGTTCGCGCGTGATTCCGGGGAGGCCGGCGATCTCGTCGACTCCGGCCTCGCGCACTC
>SPBQ01000528.1 GCA_004525875.1 Myxococcales bacterium | reverse complement strand
TAGATAGCGAAGCGCCAGCGGTGCGTTCGCGGCGATTGCATCGGTGAGCTTGCGGACAGTCGCGGTCAGATCGGAGACCGTCGTGCGGGTGTGGACGAGGCCGATTCGCGCCGCTTCCTCCGCGTCGATGACGCGTCCGGTCAGCGCGAGCTCGAGCGCGCGCGCCTCCCCGAGAATGGCGACGATCCGCTCCAGGGCCGGGTAGGGGTAAGCGAGCCCGAGCCGGCCAGCTGGAATGCCGAAGCTCGCGGCATCCGAGGCGACCCGCAGGTCGCAGCCGCTTGCGACCAGACAGCCGCCGCCGACACACGGCCCGCCAATCTCGGCGATCGACGGCACGTCGAGAGCGGCCAGCGCCTCCAGCGTGCTCTCGGCTCCCCGGTCGTATTCGCGAGCCAGGCTGGGATCAGACCGTAGCTGTTCGAATTCCTTGATGTCGGCACCCGAGATGAAGTTGCCCTCGGTTCCACGGATCACGATCGCTCGCACGCCGGCGATGGCGGCGGCTTCCTCGATCCTGACAGGCAGCGCTAGCCACATGTCGCGCGTCATCGCCCCGCGACTTTCGGGTCGGTCTATGGTGACGAAACCGACAGCGTCTTGCGCCTGAACGGTTATGGGGGCGGAGCCTCGCACGCCGGGCGGGCGACATTACGGCGCGCCGCGGTCTGTGGCGAGCGAGAGGGACGCAAGGCGAGGCTGCGTTGCTCAGTCGAACGCGGAGCGGGGTCCCGTCGCACCGGCGTAGTTGCCGCAGAGCACGATGCGACCGCTACGTACCAGCTTGAGCACGAGGGCAAGCAGCGCTTCCTCGGAGTGCGGCCCCTCGGCCTGTAGCTCGCTCAGGAGGTCGAGCAGCGTAACGCGCCGCCCGGTCTTCACTGTCGTTGCCATCGCAAGTTCGGCAAGCAACCGACATGCCGAAACATGAACTGAGCAAAAATAAGGACTTATGGAATCGATGCTGTACAAGAACGGAACATCGTATCGAAACGTGACACCAGGACTGCATCGATCCTGTAGATCGGCGCGGGCCGAGTAGGCCGCGCGGCCGTTGCTCGAAGGGCGCGTCAGCTGGTGCCGCGGAGGGGAGGCCGTGAAGCTTGAATCGTGTCGACGCACGGCCCGGTCACCGAGTAGGACGGCTTGTGGAGCGGATCGGGCGCTGGTACTGTCCCGGATTGCCGTGACGCGACGCAGCGGCTCCGCAACCGTCGCGGCGGCGCAGACCAGGGGAGCAATGGCGAAGGAAGGCATCGAGATGGAGGGCGTGGTTCTCGAGAACCTGCCCAACGCGTTCTTCCGAGTGAAGCTGGAGAACGGTCACACCGTTCTGGCTCACATCTCCGGTAAGATGCGCAAGTACTACATCCGTATCCTGCCCGGCGACACCGTCAAGGTGGAACTGTCTCCCTATGATCTGACGCGCGGCCGCATCACCTGGCGCGAGAAGAACACGCAAGGTCCTCCCCGCCGTCGCTAACGCCGCCGCTCCGCGTGGCGATCTCAGCCCGCCCGGTGATACTCGGGCAACACGTCCACGAGAGAACGCATCCGCAGCCCGAAGGTGACGGCCGCTGGGTTGGGGTCGCAGGTGCCGCCGAGCGCCAGTGCACCGAACTGAGCGACCGTCAGTGGCGGGTTGTCCATGAGCAGCTCTCCGAGCTTCATGAACGGCGTGGCGAGGAACGCGGGCAGCTGGAGGCTGAACGCGCTGCGTCCCGAGGATCCTCTGAGCGTCTCCACGAGATCGGCGAACGTCATCTGCGTCGGGCCGCCGAGCTCGTACACGCGACCATCGGTCGACGCGTCCGCGGCGGCCTTGACCAGCGCGGTGGCGACATCGCCGACCCAGATCGGCTGCAGCTTAGTCTTGTCGGGGCCGATGACCGGTACGAACGGTGCCATCCGGACCCAGGACAGGAGGCCGGTGATCACCCGGTCCCCGGCTCCGAAGATCAGCGAGGGCCGGAAGATCGTGTGAGGTACGCCGCACTCGGTGACCAGACGTTCGGCCTCCCACTTCGTTCGGAGGTACAGATTCGACGAGCCGGCGTTCGCACCCAGTGCGCTCAGGTAGACGATCTTGCCGATCCCGGCCCGTGTGCAGCTTTCGATGAGGTTGGCGGTTGCCCCGACGTGGGCGCGTTCGAAGGACTGTCCGGCTTCTTCGCGTACCAGACCGGCCGAATGAATGACGGCGGCCACACCGTGGAGAGCTTCGCCGAGCCCCTCGGGCCGGACCAGATCGAGTTTCACGTTGCGGACCGGGTAGACGTGGGCGCGAGCTCGGATGCCGCGGCTGAGCGAGATGATCTCGTGGCCGGCCG
>SPBQ01000482.1 GCA_004525875.1 Myxococcales bacterium | reverse complement strand
GCAGAGCATCGCCGACTCGCTGCTTCCGAAAGCCGAGCCCGTCCTTCGCCATCGCACGGTTGCTATCCTCGAGTTCCTGGCAACCCTCGCCCACGGCATCAGCCACGGCCGCGCAGAACAGCCGAATCGCGCGAATAGCATCGTCGTTGCCCGGGATGCAGTAGTTGATGCGATCCGGGTCGCAATTCGTATCGACCACGGCAACCACCGGGATGCCCAGTCGGTTGGCCTCCTTGACCGCGATGTCCTCGCGATCGGGGTCGATCACGAACATCACATCGGGGAGCTTCTTCATGTCGCGGATGCCGTCGAGATTGATCCTCAGCTTGTCGACCTCTCGCTGGATCATGAGGCGCTCCTTCTTCTTGAGAAGGGCTGCACTCTCGGCATCGGCGAGCTGCTCCTCGAGGCGCTTTAGGCGCTCGATCGACTGTTTGATGGTCTGGAAGTTCGTGAGCGTTCCGCCGAGCCACCGCGTGTTGACGTACATCCCGCCGCAGCGCTCCGCCTCACGCCTGATGGGGTCCTGCGCCTGCTTCTTGGTCCCGACGAAGAGAACCGCACCACCTCCGGCCGCTATCTGACGGACGAAGTCACAGGCCGTACGAAACATCGCGACGGTCTGCTGCAGGTCGATGATGTGGATTCCGTTGCGTGCCCCGAATATGTAGCGACGCATCTTCGGGTTCCAGCGACTCGTCTGGTGCCCGAAATGCACTCCGGCCTCGAGCAGCTGCTTCATCGTTACTTGGCTCACAAAAGTTGGCTCACGAAAGTACCATTCATCACAGATTAGTGCCCCCACATAACAAAAGGGAAGGTGCGATGCAACGCGGCGCGGCGACTCAGGAGTTCATCGACTTGAGGAACTCCGCGTTGTCCTTGGTTCCCTTCATCTTGCCGAGCAGAAACTCCATGGCCTCAACAGTGTTGAGCTGGGTCAGGAGCTTGCGCAGCAGGTGGACACGGGCGAGCACGTCCTTCGGCAGGAGGAGGTCCTCCTTGCGGGTGCCGGACTTGAGGATGTCGATGGTCGGATAGATGCGCCGATCCATCAGCCGCCGGTCGAGATGGATCTCGCTGTTACCTGTGCCCTTGAACTCCTCGAAGATGACCTCGTCCATGCGGCTGCCGGTGTCGATCAGGGCCGTGCCGATGATCGTGAGACTGCCACCATCCTCGATGTTACGCGCGGCTCCGAAGAACTTCTTCGGTCCGCGCAGCGCGTTAGAATCCACCCCGCCGGAGAGGATCTTGCCGCTCGGCGGGACCGTCGCGTTGTAGGCGCGCGCCAGCCGGGTGATCGAATCGAGCAGGATCACGACATCCTTGCCATGCTCGACCAGCCGCTTGGCCTTCTCGATCACCATCTCGGCCACCTGGACATGCCGAGTCGGGGGCTCGTCGAAGGTCGACGCCACCACTTCGCCCTGCACCGAACGCTGCATGTCGGTGACTTCCTCGGGTCGCTCGTCGATGAGCAGTACGAGGAGGATGACGTCCTTGTGGTTCTCGGCGATGCCGTGGGCGATGGAATGCAGCATGACCGTCTTGCCGGTACGCGGCGCGGCCACGATGAGAGCGCGCTGGCCCTTGCCGATGGGGACCATCAGATCGATCACACGCGACGTGAAGTCGTCGGCCTTGTGCGACAGCGCGAGCGGTTCCTCGGGGTACAGGGGCGTGAGGTTGTCGAACGGGACCTTCCTGCGGGAGCGGTCCGGTTCCTCGTAGTTGATCGCCTCGACCTTGAGGAGTGCGAAGTAGCGCTCGCCTTCCTTCGGCGAACGGATCAGACCCGAGACACAGTCTCCAGTGCGCAGACCGAACCGACGAACCTGGCTCGGCGAGATGTAGATGTCGTCGGGGCCAGGGAGATAGTTCGCGTCCGGCGCCCGGAGGAAGCCGGAGCCGTCGGGGAGGATCTCGAGGACGCCCTCTCCGTAGACATTGCCGGACTGCTCCGCCTGGGCCTGCAGGATGCCGAAGATGAGCTCCTGCTTGCGCAGGGTCGACACGCCCTCGACGTTCAGGTCGCGGCCGACTTCGGCCAGCTCTTTCGCCGTCTTCTGCTTGAGGGCCTTCAGGTCAAGTGTGGGCCCATCGTTCTTGACCGCCGCTGCGGCCTCGTCGTCCGTCAGATCCGCCGGCAGGCCGCTGGGAGCGCGGTGCGGTCCGCCACCGGGACCTCTCGGCGGTCCACCGCCGGGACCCCGCGGCGGCCCACCGCCATTCCTCGGACCACGGCCGCCCTGGCCACCTTGGCCGCGTGAACGCGACACTGCGGCCACATTTGGTTTCTTGCGCCCGGAGCGCTGGTCTCCGGACCTGGGAGTTGAAGCTGACGACACGGCTAAACCTGTTCGAACTGGTTGGACCCGGCTTTCCAGGCTGATTTGGTGAGCCTCTGAGAAGGCTGAGGACGATTTAATGTACGGTCTAGGGCGTATCCCCGACCCCGAACGAGCAATCAGAAATCCCGCGAATACCAGGCTTGAGGCCCAAGAAGCTCAAGAGCAGCTCGGGATCAGACCATGGACGCGTGGGCGGCGGACTGCGGCAGGAAGAACACGCCTCCGGAAAGGTGACTTCAAGCTAGACAATCCCGTCACGGGAGTCAACCCGGAGACGGTCGAGGATGACAGCCATGTCGTCGGGAATCGGGGCCGCCACGGACATTGGCTTCCCGGTCCTCGGGTGCTCGAAGACGAGGGATCGCGCGTGCAGTGCCTGTCGGG
>SPBQ01000234.1 GCA_004525875.1 Myxococcales bacterium | reverse complement strand
CACGTGGACGTTGCGACCACGCGCGTTGCGGCACAGAAGGCTCTTGATGCGAAGCGGTCCGTACGGGTCGAGCACGAGACTCTCGATCGTCATCCCGGGCTGGATATCCACTCCCGAGGCGAGCGCGCTGCGAGAGCTCTGCGCTCACTACGACCGCTCCTACGCTTGTGAGCCGTCGGCCTACGACCTGCTTCGTTCCAGCGATATCGCGGTCGACACGGCGACGATTCAGCGCGACCTCGTCGCCAGCGCGCTCGCCTCGGGAGTGGATATCCAGCCCGGGATGACGATCGAGAGTCTCGTGCTCGACCCGTACGGACCGCTTCGCATCAAGAGCCTTCTGTGCCGCAACGCGCGTGGTCGCAACGTCCACGTGAAGGCGCGCGTGTTCGTATTCGCCGTCGGAGCGGGCTTCGACGAGTACCTGAGGCAGCTAGGCGTTCGCATCCGGATCAAGAAACACAAGAGCGCGATGGTAGTCGCGTCACCGGCACTGTCCGAGGTGAACTTCGCCCGCATGTCCATGAATGCGCAGCACCATTTCAATCACATGGTGCAAGCCGGGCGTGCCGGTGGACGTGAATACCGATACTCGATGCTGGCGAACTCGGGGTTCGCGGAATTCGACAGCGAGCGCGCCGAGGAGGTGACGTCGATCGACGTGTTGCTGGACGTTGCGGAGCGATACTTCGGCGCCGAGGCCCTCTACGGGCGGGAGCTGTTCGGCTACAGCTGCATGAAGACGGAGTTCTTGAGCGAGAGCGACGAGAAGCGGCGCTACTCGTACTGGATCGAGGTCGATCCGGTGTCGAACTACGTCTGTGTCCTCCCTGGAAAGTTCTCGTTCTTCCCGACCGTAGCCTACCAGACGCTGCTGCACGTGAGGCGGATGCTCGCCCCGGCCGACCGTAGCCACGCGGGCACGTTCTCGCCGCCCCAGGATGCCGTGCGTCTTGCGCGGGAACTGGTCGCCGACCATTACCCCCTGCGGGTACTGTCCTCGACTGCGGCCTGACGAAGTCCGCTTCGACGCGTGACGGCCACGTGCGCCGAACGTTGCGGGACCGGGGCCGGGTTGTCGTCCGAACATCGCTCGGATACGGTTGCCCCTACGCAACGGGCGCGCCGCCGGGCACGCCGGCTCTCGTCCCGAGGAGTTGAATCGAATGTTGAACGCGGTGCGTTTCATGGCTGCGGTGGTAGTGCTGGGCGTGATGGTTCCGGCTGTTTCGCCGATGTTGGTGTGCTCTGCGGCTGCCCAGGGCAGCGCCGGGTACGAGGCGCCTCCGGTGATGCTCGCCACGGAGGCGCTACCGCCCGATCTGGTCGTCGGGCCCGATTATCGCGTCGAGGACTTCGTTTACAACGACGGGGCGATCAACAAATACCAGGTCACCAGTACGTTCGGACGCGCCTCGGTGCAAAGCACGGCGCTGTTGCGTCTGCGCATCGGTGAGCTGCGTGGGCTGCGTCGCCTGGAGCAGCTCGCGGCCACCGACCTCTACGTGCGCGCCCGCCAGGCCGCACAGACGGGCGCGCTGCGCGACCAGAAGCGGCTCATCGTAGGTGAGCCCGCCGCTGGCGAAGGACCCTCCAGCGGCGTCGGCACGTTCTTCGGCACTTCGGCGAGCGTCTCCGGGGCGGACATCGCCGGCGACGTGACCGAAACGGCGGCGCGCTTTGACCGCTTCAAGCGAGCATTCGCCTATGCCGCGGGGTTCAACCCTTACTCGCGCTTCGATGCCGTGCAGCAGAATCTTCGCGAGTTCGCCTGGAACTGTTTCGCCGGTGGCGTGTCCGTGGAAGACGCGTTCGCTGCAATCGCGGACGCGCCGATCCAGCCGGTGCGGGTGACTGCCTTCGAAGACGCCGTCAACCGGCGCGTCCGCGATGAGAGCCCGGCTCAGCTGCGCGAGCGCAATCTCGCGATGCTTGTCGCGATGGGGGTGGACGAGTCGGTCGCCAGGTTGCTTCAGAGCCAGAGCCGCTACACGCCCATCGCGAAGACGATCATCACCGAGGCTCTCGAACGCATGCATGATGTGCGCGATCGACAGGTCTTCGTCGAGCGTGGTGCACTCATCGAGGATACGGCGATGGCGCAGCTCCTCCAGGGGTGGGCGGAACTTCTGGCGGGGTACCACACGAACATCGAGCCCGCGCGTGCGATGCTCCGGCTCGGACAGTCCCCGTTTCTTCTCACGGCCGACGGCAAGGTCGTCGGCGTGTTCGCCATGGACCTCCTGGTGTGGACACCGCAGACCGCGCGCGCCGTGGACGGAGTCACCGCGGCCGTGAGTCGCTTGCCGGATGTTCGCGGACGCGAGCTCTGGTTCGCGGGCAGCGTCACTCCCTTGACCCGGCGCAACCTCGAGCAGCGAGGCTGGAAGGTCCAGGAGCAGGCGGCCGCAAAGCTCGCGCTTCGCTAGAGCGAGCCGGCCACGGGCGGAGCGTCGAATGGGCCCCCGAATGGGAGAGACGGGCGCTTTGGATCGACGCACGGTACAGCGTTGCTGCATGAATCGAAATGAGTGCGCTGTTCTCCGCGCCAGGGCTCCCGGATGATGATCTGGGAATGGGGAAGCCGTCCAAGGTCCATCCGAATTTCGGAAGTCTTCGCCGCGTCATCAACCGGCCGTCCTCCGATCGTGACGGATAGGCATCAAGCCGGCTTGCTGGGCGAGCGTGCCGCGCTCGCTTCGCTCGCCAGACCATCACATGACGCCGCCTCCGGCGGCTAGTTCGCTGGCTCGGGGGTTGATTCCGAGGGTGGTAGGCCATCGGCTCGGCCGATGAGTTTGGTGTGCTCGCGCACGACGACGAGCGCGACGCCGATCCATACGACCACCAGCGCTACCGTGAACGAGAAGAATCCGGCGCGACTCAGCGCCAGCGCCTGCACCCCGATGAGGACGGTCAAGGCCGCTAGGCCGTCGCCGAGCCGGGCGAACAACGAATCGATTGTGGGTTTTCCCTTGTACTTGTCGGCCGACGGGACCGGCAGCCATAGGACGTGGCGAGCGGTATTGTTGATCGAGTAGTCGGTGGAGTTCTCGGCGATCTTCATGAACTTCACGACCGCGAGCACGGGTACCAGCGCCATGACGGAATAGGAGAACAGGGCGACCACGGGGAGCAGCATGAGCACAGCGCCGAAGCCTCCGTACTTGAGCAGCCGTGATGCCAGGAGCGACTGGAGTCCGAGTGCGCTCACGTTCACCCAGAAGTAGAAGCTCCCGTAGAATGCCGTCGTACCGTCCTTGGTGAACTGGAGCACCTCGTCGGGGCGCGCGACGCCCTGGTCTAGCGCTTGGCGCGCGAGCGAATCCTGCACCACCTCGAACAGTAAGTTCTCGCCGTTCGTGTTCACCCAGTTCGTCAGCAGCGTGATGGCCGCGACCGCGAGCAGGTAACGGCTACCGAGGATCAGCGCGATCGCGCCCTTCGGGGTGTGTGCTTCATCGTTCGCCCGCGGAAGAGGCGCGTGCGCGGTGTGCCGGAGCATCGCTTCGGGCTCGTTGGATTCGCGTGCGTCGACGATCAGCGTCAGGACCAGTGAAATCCCCAGCGGCACGATCGCGGCGAGCAGCAGGAACTGCGATGAGACGATTCCGGAACTCACCAGGTGGGACGTGATCGCCGAACCGAACGCGGCGCCGGCCGTGGCTCCCACGGCGACTATCGGGATCAACCGGTTGCCGTTATCGTTGTTGTACACGTCGGCCACGAACGCCCAGAACTGGGCGACGATGAAGACACCGAAGATCCCGACCCAGAGGTAAAAGGCGAAGCCCGTCCAGGGGAGATTCGCGATGAAGAATCCCGGCTGCAGGAACCAGAAGATCACGAGATTCGACATCGCGAAGACGGTCGAGACCAGCATCAGGCGTGCGCGCGCGACCCTGTCGACGAGCCGAGAATAGAACCTCACGATGACGATGAGGAGTGCTCCCTGGCAGAAGCTCGAGTAGGCCTTGACCTCCATCTTCGTCAATCCGCTGAGTACGTTCGTGTCGGAGACGGAGATCCACCCCTCTCGTACGGGCTTGATGAAGTAGTACGCGCAGAGGATCAGAAAGACGTTGGCGAACATCAACAGCGCTGTCACGCCCTCGCCTTGGCGAACGTCGGTGAAGATTCGGAGCACTCGGTCGAGGCGGGAGGGGGGCACGCGGTGCTTATAGGGAGGTCCGACCGACGACACAAAAAAACCCCCGGCAGCTAGGTGCTACCGGGGGCGACGGTCGTGGAACGGTCGGACGCGTTAGCCGTCCGGGGTCGTTCGGAGTCTATCGAAGCTGGATCGTCAGACCTCCGGGGCCCACGCCCACGCGGGCACCGATCTGGTCGTTATGCATCCCGATCTGAACACCACGGTCGTTCTCCATGTTCCAGCCGCCCGCGCCGCCGATCACGGCAAGGGCGGGATTCACGATGGAGTACGTGCCCTCGATGTCCTCGATGCTGTTGAGGTTCATGACGGTACCGCTGCCGGAGGCCTTTGCGATACCGACGTCGAGCAGGTCGAAGCCACCGACCTTGATGTCGTAGGTTCGGCCGTTGTAGTCGACGGTTCCGTTGCCCCACACACCGCCGATGCCGAAGGCGATTGCCCAGTTGTCCATCTCGATAGTGGCTGTCGTGGATCGAGGCGCCTGAGAACGAGGTGCCGGAGGAGGCGGCGCATCTGGAGGCACCACGATGGGGCCCATTGTCCCCGGCGCATCCGCGAATGCTGCGCCGGTCAGACCGAGGACCGCCACAACAGTCAAAGCGATTAAACGTGCGATCATTCCCTTAACCTCTCCCTTTTTTCAACTTCCGCCCGAT
>SPBQ01000275.1 GCA_004525875.1 Myxococcales bacterium | reverse complement strand
GTCAGGGTCCGGCCGAGCTTGCTCGAGTGCAGGGCGGCCGCCGCGATCTCGGGCAGCCCATCGGGTCCTTTGCGCCAAACGACGACGATGGTGTCGCCTGCAAGGAGGTCCCGCCGCATGTCCAGGTCCCAGACGAAGAGGCGGGTGAACACACTGGTCAGCGCATCTCCATCCTCGCCGGCCTCGCGCTGGAAGGTGCGGGCCAGGGAATGGTCCACCGTGCCGCTGATGACCGTCCACTGCGCGGCCGACGCGTCGCCGGCTATCGGTTCGCCGGCAGCGGGTTGCTCGACCGCTTCGAGGGCGGCGTCGGGCGGCGGCTGCGCGCCTTGGGCCGGAGCATCCTCGACGGTGGAACCCGGATCCAGGATTTCGACGGTCGAAGCCCCTTGGGGCTCTTCCGACGGGCCGCGGCGCAGCACCAGCACGACGTTCAGGGCAAGCGAACACGCCAGAGCGATGTAGAGAAGCGACGTCTTCTTCGGGGATGAATCGGGCATGGGAAACCTCTGCTAGGACGCGCAGACAAACAGCAGCGCGCCGGCGGGCCGCCTGTAGCCCGTGGCGGCGAGTTCCTGGGCGGCGTTCTCGTCTGGGTGCGTGGGTGGCATGGCGTAGGCGGGCACGGCCGGAGTCCGTCGAGGCCGACGCTTCCCTGACGCTCGCTAGCGTTACGTAGTCGGGTGTTGCAGGTCAAGTCGCCATCGGTGGTCTACCGGCCGGTCGCTGACATTGACACTGCCGCTCTTGCGCCCAGCCGTTCCGCTAGTGCCTCATCGGACGTTCCGTCGTCGGTCGAAAACGCGCCTCATGCCGGCTATCCCCTGTCTGCGAAACAACGGTGATCGTAGTGCTCGCGGCATGAACAGCCCGTCCGATCGATCTCTTCACCGGTAGGGCCTCCTCTCGTGGGCGATCGTTGCGCATCGAACTCGAGGATGTCCGACGAGCTTCGGGGGCACCACCGCTCGTTGTGCGCTCGGGGGCCGGTCTCGCGGGACCGCCTGACGACGGCCGCAGAGCCGGCAGGACTCACGGAATGACTCGCAGACGGCACGCCCCTACGATGTTTATCCGTTGCCGGGCGGCAGCCGATGATCACCGCTCAGCGCAGCGCCAGTAACAGCGCCTGGAAGTCGGGCGACGCCATGAGCAGCTCGCGGCCGGCGGCAATCAAGTGGTCGACGTCGCCGTCGCTGAGCTTGAAGCTGGTCGGCATCGACTTCAACGCTCGCCGCTCCTTCTCGTCCTCGATGTTGTCGAAGCTGACCTCGACCATGTGGGCGGCCGTGTCCACGCCCGCGCGCCTCGCCTCGTACGCCCAGAGCTCCATCGCCTCGCGCACCAGGACGAGCGTCTCGAAGTTGTAGCGACGGATCTGCGAGCCGGACACCGCGTTCATCACCGCAGCGAACGACGGTGCGGCCGAGCTCAGGTCGAGCTTGCTCGGCGGATCGGTCTCGGCGTTGACCGAGATGATGACGAGGTGGGGAGGGATGTCGGCGTGCATCACCTTGGCGAGCTCTACCATTCCGCCGACCGCCGAGACCGTGTCGAGGGCGGCGCGAAGTCCGAGATTGTCCGAGATGCCGCCGTCGATGAGGTGGAGGTATCTCTTGTTCGAGTCGCCGAGGCCGGCGAATCCGAACACGGCCCGGTAGCGACGCGGGTCGGTGCGGCGCGTGGCCAGACCATCGCGCATGAGCCCCGGCAGCTCGAAGCCGCACGTCCCGGCATAGTTGCGCAAGCTCACGGGCGAGAGCAGTCCGGGGACGGCGGAGGACGCCGCGACCGCGTACGCCACGGGCAGTGCGCCCAGATCCGAGCAGATCACGTCGAAGTAGCCCTGGTTGAAGACGAAGCGTTCGCCGGAAGATAAGTCGGTCGCGTTGACGTAGACCTTGGGGCCCCGCTCTTGCAAAAGAGTGTCGAACGTTGCCTGGTCGAACACGGTCTTGTCGTAGATCGTCTTGGCGATGTCGCTGCGGCTGAGCCACGGGGTCATCAGCGCAATAAGGTTCCACGGCATCAGACTTTTGCCGACAAGGGTTCCCTGGATGTTGCGTCGCAGGAAGCGCGGCTCGAACTCCTCGAAGATGCGGTCGCCGAACAGCCCGTAGTATGTCGCGGGAAAGCTTCCGCCCGAGACCCCGCTCACAGTGTCGACCTCGTCGATCAGCCGCACGCGCTTGCCGTCGATCACGACCTCGGTGTCGCGCAGCGCGGCCAGCACGCCGTAGGACGGGTCTGCGTATGCGATCGGCCGGTTGACCGTAGCCGCGTAAAAACAGCCAGGCATCAGGCTTGCTGCGAGCGGGAGCGCGATGAGCCTCGCGAGCAGGCCGGGACACCGTGGTCGGTTCATGGTGCCGAATCTACACCGGCCGCGTCTGTTAGCAACGACCTCCGCGCAGTCGCAGGGCCGCGCCTGCGCCGCCAAGCGTCAGCCTAGACGCGCGGCGGCCCTTTGCGAAGCCGCGCGCGGACCTCGTCGAGAGAGGTCAACCACGGCACACTGAAGTCGTGCCACCACGTCGCGCCGACTTCGGCGTAAGCGCCGACCGTACTCGTGTCGTCCGGCCCGCTCGTCATCCCGAACGTGCAAACATCGTACGGCCCATCATTGGTGCGGTGCTCACTGACGTAAGCCACGAGCTCGCTCAGCTCGTCGCGCGTGAACATGTGGCCCTTCATCGTGTCTCGGTGCATCGGGTACACGCCGTCCCACCGAGCCGCCCTCCGAAGCGGCTTCTTGTGCGGCCAGGTGGCCGCGACCCAGATGGGAATACCGGGGCGCTGCACCGGGCGCGCGAACCCCTCGGTCACGACGGTGTAGTGCTGACCGTGATGGTCGACGGCCTCTCCGCTCCACAGAGCGCGCAACACGCCGAGGCCCTCGTCGAGCATCGCGGCACGCGTCTTCGCGTCGCCGAAGTCGCCGAAGTCGGTGTACTCGGGGAGCGCGGGCCCGCCCGAGCCTACGCCGAGGATCAGGCGGCCACCGCAGAGGTGGTCGAGTGTGGTCGCCTCGCGTGCGAGCTTGGCGAGGTGACGGCGCGGCAGCGGCGTGACCATCGGCCCCAGAAGGATCCTCTCGGTGCTCACGGCGACCGCGGCCAGGGCCACCCAGGGGTCGGCGGCCGGCTCGTGGCCCGGATAATGGATATGGTCCGACGTGAAGAAGCAGTCCCAGCCCGAGTCCTCCGCGAGCTTCGCGAGCTCGACGAGCGTACGCGCGTCGCCGCAGTATCCGAAGTTCGTGGCGATGTATCCGTACTTCATTCGGTCGACCTCCAAACGTCGGGCGTCGCGCTGCAGCTAGTTCCCGAGGTTCCGGACCAGAGAATCGTCACCGGCCATCGAGATAGATTACGACCGCGGCCACGGTCGCGCCAAGGGTGTTGGACACCAGGTCCCAGCCCGTGTTCATGTAGCCGCCGACGTTGGTCTCCGGGATGAGCAACGTGGCGGCGAACTCGACGACTTCGTTGACGGCCCCGAAGCCGAGACCGGCGGCCCAGACCAGGATCACGAGGCCCAATGTCGGTACCGCATCGATGCCGTACGCACGAAGTGCCGAGCGCAGGCCCTGCCAGCAGACCCACGTCGTAACGCCGAATCCATAGGCGTGGACCACCTGGTCGTACTTGAGCCGGTCCGGGATCAGCCACAACGAGTACAGGACCGGGCTTGCTCCCTCGTTCATCGGCCAGCCATCGGGCAGCCGAACCAGCCCGCCCAGCATATGGAGCAGACCCCAGAGGCTCAGCGCCCACAGAGCGCCGGCCGTCAGCCGAGCGCGCGTATGCACGATCCAGACGATCGCGATGAGAATCGCCATTACGACGATGTAGAACGCGAATTCGGTGTTGCCGGAACGCCACGCGACGAGCGCGGCGCACACCATGTAGCCGGCCGTGAACGACGCGACGCCGCGCAGCGAGGGCGCGGGCACGCAGGGGCCTGATCCGGATCTCACGCGCGATCAGCCTCGCACGTCACTCGGCCCGCCCGACATCTATCCGCGAACGCCACGCCGGAGCTCAGTAGTTCGAGTAGCGGTTCAGGTCGAACAAGCCCGCCTCGATCGGACGCGTTCGAGCGAAGTCCTCGTTGAACCAGTCGGACGCCGCCCAGAAGCTCGCGTCGGTCCGGCGAACGCCGAAACGCTCTACCAGCTTCGTCAACCCGGCCTCGTCGCGCACGTCGCCGAGCTGCTCGACGAAGTCGTCGATCTCGGCGAGCTTCACCTCGTAGAAGAAGTTCGGATAGTTGCCGATGTAACTGCGAACGACCGTCAGCGTGTCCTCCTGCGGCCTGCGCCGCTTGTCCTCACCGAACATGAACGCGACGTTCGTGTGCGCCTTGTTGTGAATGAGCGTGTAG
>SPBQ01000263.1 GCA_004525875.1 Myxococcales bacterium | reverse complement strand
TGCGTCAACGATCTCGCCAAGCAGATCTCCAAGCTCCATGCCATCGTTTCCAAGAGCCGCGGCAAGTGTCAGGCCGCGGCGGACAAGGCCGACGGCGGCTATTCCTACGGGTGCAGCGCGGCCGACGACAAGCAAAAGATCGCCGCGGCCGAGCAAAAGCTGCGCGACACGTTCACGGCGCGCTGCGCGCCCCTCAGCGCCACGGAGTTGACGACCCTCGGCTCTTGCGAGGTCGACGCGAGCGCCGTCGACTGCATCGTCGATTCGGTGCTCCGCAACGCCGGCGGCCTCACGGCCACTCACTTCGAGTACGCGGGCGTGTGCCCGACCGAGCTCGCCATCGCGATCCGCGGCACCGGTGAAAAGGCATCACGCAGCCGCTTCAGCGCCGGCTGGACGGGTCTGCTCAACGACAGCCCTATTCCCGGCGGCGTCACGCTAGGCCTCGAGCTCGACTGTCCCGACGGAACCTGCGCGGACTGCGCACTGGCGGCCGCGTGCCGGGACGGCGCGTGCCGCTGCGCGGACGACGTCCGGATGGTATGCGATGAGCCGTTCGGAGCCGACGACGACTGCGGCGGCGGCGACTGCGTCCTCTACGTCGAGCCGCCACGACCGATCAACGTCTCCGGAGCGCCAGCTTGCCTGGTTTCTCGGGCCTCGGCCGACCTCGCAGGCACGGCATCGCCCGCTGCAGGCGAATACGCGCTGCGCATGCACCTCGACATCGGCGTCTTCATCAATGGGGAACAGATCGAGCCCTGTCCCGTCTGCAATGCCGGACCTGCGCCGAATCTCGGCGATCTGGGCGTTTGTGCCGGTGCCGCCGCCGCCGATCCGGGCGGAGCCTGCACGGTCGACTCGATCAGCCCGCCCTACGGCGCAACCAGTCGCGACTGCCTGCCGGCGCCCGGAGGTCTGCTCGCGCTGATGCCGGTCGCCCGCACGTTCACGCCATACCCGAAATCGCTCGACTACAACGTCAACTGCACGGGCGGAGCGTTCGGCTGTCCATGCGGCGTGTGTAACCAGGACCCGACCGCGGTGTGCGCGACCGATCAGGACTGCGTCGATGCCGGCGTTGCCGGCCCATGCGCGGGCTACACTGCCGGCACCATTACCCTGCCGAACCTATGCTCCGATCTCGTCTGCACGGAGCAGGGAGAGTGCAACGCGGGCGTGAACGTCGCGTGCGACGGACTGCTCGACGAAGCGGGCCACGGGATCCTGGCCTGCACGGACAACGGCGACTGCGACTCGTTCGCCACGATCTGCGACGGCGGCGACTGCGGAACCTGCACCCATGTCGATCGCAGACGCTGCCTCCCCGAACCGATGGTCGTGGATGGAAAGCCGACGCCCGATGGTCCGCTTCTGACGGCGCTCTACTGCGTGGGGCCCACGTTGACCGCGATCGACCCCGCCAACGGGTTTCCCGGTCTCGCCGCCTCGATCTACGATACCGATGTAACGCTGCGCTGCCCGGACAGCGTCACGCCGTGGGAGCTCGGCGGATCGAACTGCCCCTGACCCGCACCGGACCGCTGCAGGCATGACTCGCCCGCGCCGGCCTGATAGCACGCGCACATGTCGATGCTCGAGGGGTTCACGGAATCATCGTTCAATCACGACGGCGTGGAGCGCACGCTGTACCGGCGCGGCCACGGGCCGGGCATCATCGTCATGCACGAGATCCCGGGCATCACGCCACAGGTCGCCCACTTCGGCCGTCGCATCGCCGATGCCGGCTTCAGCGTCGTGATGCCCGACCTGTTCGGCACGCCCGGAAAGCCGCTCTCCGTCCCCTACATCGCCGGGCAACTCGCGCGTGCCTGCATCAGTCGCGAGTTCCACGTACTTGCCTCGCATGCCTCGAGCCCGATCACTGACTGGCTGCGAGCATTGTGCCGGCAGATCCACTCCGAGATCGGCGGACGCGGCGTGGGCGCGATCGGCATGTGCCTCACCGGCAACTTCGCACTCGCGCTCGCCATGGATCCCTGCCTGATGGCCCCCGTGCTCTCACAGCCGTCGCTCCCTTTCCCCATGGGCCCCGAGCGACGCGCTGCGCTTCACCTATCGTCGAGTGGACTCGCGTGCCTGAAACGACGCGTGAGGGAGGACCAAGTCCGCGTGCTCGGACTTCGCTTCAACGGCGATCCGATGTGCCCGCCCGAACGGTTCGAGACCTTGCGACGCGAGCTCGGCAACGCGTTCGAAGGCATCGAGATCGACGCCGCGCACGCCAACCCCGACGCCGCCAAGCCGGCCCACAGCGTGGTGACGACTCACCTGATCGACGAGGAAGGACAGCCCACGCGCGCCGCGCTCAACCGCGTGATCGCGTTCTTCGGCGAGCAGCTGCGACCCGGCGGCTAGCGATTCCCGCCCAGAACGTGAAGGTAGCGCTGGCGGATCGCCTCGATGCCGGCGTCCATATTCTCGCGCGTCCAGTCCCTCGTCGCGACCGGCGGTAGTACGACGGCCTCGATCGTGGCGGGTCGCACCGTGAGCGCGTTCTTCGGCAGCGCGTCGAGCGCGTTGCGGAACACGACCGGGACGATCGGGACGCCGGCTTGCATCGCGATGTGGAAGGCGCCCTTCTTGAAGGAGCCGAGCTTCGGCGTCGGCATGCGCGTACCTTCCGGCGCGATCACGAGCGACACCCCCTCGCGAAGGGCGTTGATGGCCGGCTCGAGCGCGCGGATCGCCTTGGCCGTGGCACCGCGATCGACGAAGGCCACGCCGTCGAGCCGAAACAGCGGTCCGAAGATCGGGTTGCGACGAATCTCTTGCTTGCTCACACCCGTGAAGTCGCGGCGCACGAGCTTCAGCATCAGCGGCAGGTCGATCGCGCTCTGGTGGTTGAAGATGAAGACCGCCGGTCGCTGTGACCACAGGTGTTCCTCGCCCTCGACGCGTAGGCCGACTCCACCGAGGGACAGCGCGAGATCGGCCCACATGGAGCCGAACACGTTGATGGCCTCGCGACGCGATCCGTTGAGGATCCCGGTCGACAGACCCGCGAACGCTGCGGGAACCAGACTTCCGTAGATGAGACCGGTACGAACCAGCTCGGCCGCACCCGGCGTACCGCGACTGCGGAAGTGCCGCACCGGCCAGCTCCGTCGCGCCGCGGCCCGACCGAGAGCCCGATCGGGGTTGAGCGGACGCGGCTTTCCCACGGCATCGAGCAGCGGCAAGTCGTCGCCACTGTCGCTGTAGAAGTAGCTTCTCTCCAGATCGACGTCGTGCTCGAGTGCGAACGCGCGCGCTGCAACCGCCTTGCCTTCGCCGTAGCACGTCGGGCGCACTACACGACCGGTGATCACTCCGTCACGGACTTCGAGCTTGGTACAGAGCACGTGCTCCACGCCGAGGTTCTCCGCGAGTGCGTCGACCTGGTAGCGAGTCGCCGCCGAGACGATGGCGACGGTATGACCGGCGGCCTGATGCGCGCGCAGGATGGCACGCGACTCCGGATAGATCTCGGTGGCCAGCTGGTGCTCGAAGATCTCGCGGCCGATCTCTTCGAGCGAGGCCTCCGACATGCCGCGATAGCCTGCCGTGGTCGCGGTGAGGAATCCGGAGAAGCCGGTGCGGCCGAGCGCGAAGCCGGCTGCGCCGGCCAGGCTGTCGGCGAGCTCACGCGGCGCCATGCGGCCCGAGAACAAGCGTTCGCGGAAGAAGACCAGCGCAGAGAACCCTGCCCAGAGCGTGCGATCGACGTCGAAGAAGGCGGCGATCCGCCTGCCGGCGGTATCCGCCCGGATCTCCCTCGTGAGGTCGTCATGAACGGACATGCTCGCTCCTCGACTGTAGCCGCCCGCAACAGGTGGAGCGACGGGCGCGATCGCGGCCACTTAACAGACTCTCGGTCGGTATGTTAAGAGAGCAGCTCGAACCCTGTCCCTGGGAGAAAATCGCCATGTCGCAGTACCCCGAAAGCCTCGATCACATGCTGGCAGCCTGGAACGAGCGTGATCCCGAACGGATTCGCGCACACCTGGACCAGGCGCTCACCGACGACGTGGAGTTCTGCGACCCCCAGCACCACGTTACCGGGGTCGATGCCTTCGAGGCCATGGTCCGTGAGTTCCGCAAGAATCTCCCCGACGCGGTCTGCCAGCGGACCAGCGGCTGCGACTCCCACCACCACCTGCATCGCTACGAATGGACCGTGTCGGTGGGCGAGGACGTGCTGGTGCCCGGCTTCGACGTCACGGCTGTCGACGACACCGGCAAGGTCTGCCGGGTGGACGGATTCTTCGGTCCGATCCCGGCACCCGAGCTGTGACACCACCGACGGCGGATGTGGCACCATCCCTGAACACCCTGCACGGAGGACCGATGGACCCGGATGCGATCGTTCGAGACTTCTGCGCGGCCTGGGACCGCGGCGACACCGAGGCGATTCTGGCCGCGTTCACCGAGGACGCCGTCTACCACAATATCCCGATGCCGCCGTGCAACGGGAGGGCCGAGAT
>SPBQ01000196.1 GCA_004525875.1 Myxococcales bacterium | reverse complement strand
GCGCACGCCTGCGGCCGCGCCCGGGGCGGTGACGGCCATCAGTCGGCGCTGGCCCGCTCCCTTGCGGGCCGAAACGATCGACACCACGCCGATCGTCAGCGTACAGACTGCAACGAATACGGTTAGGGCTATGAACTCAATCGGCACGGCACGTCCCTCAGAAGTTGATGCGACAAGCGCGCCGGATGAAGAAGAATCCCGTGAGCTCCATTCCGACGGAGGCCTTCAACAGGGTATGGCCCATCTCGGTCTCGAACAACGGCTTCAGATAGTCGGGCTGCATGCAGTTGATGATGATGGCGAGAGCGATCGGCAGAGCACCGATGATGTAGCCGGAGAAGCGGCCTTCGGCCGTCAGCGCCATCACTTCCTGCTCCATGCGGAAGCGCTCACGAATCGTCTTGGCCAGGTTGCCGAGCAGCTCGGTCAGGTTGCCACCGACCTCGCGCTGCACGAGCAGCGCGGCGACGAAGATCTTCAGATTCTCGTCGATGATGCGGTTGGTGAAGTTCTCCATCGCGCGCTTGACGGGAACGCCGAGATGCAACTCCTCGACCGTCTCGCGAAACTCGAGCGCTATGGGATCGGGCATCTCCTCGGAAATCACCTGCATGGCCTTGTCGAGCGTGTGTCCGGCTTGCAGAGAGTTCTTCATCATCTGCAGCGAATCGGGAAGCTGCTCGGAGAACATCCGGAAGCGCTTCGCCCGCTTCTTATGGATGAGCATCAGCGGCAGGCCCCCGAGGAAGATCGTGCCCAGGGCACCGCTCAGCAGGCTCGTGGTCGGCAGGTAGGCGCCCACGAAGCCGAGCGACCCAAGTAGCCCGACCGTCAGCACGATCGTTCCGGGGCTCGTCTTCACGCGCGCCTGCAGCAGCCACAGCCGCAGAAGACCCGCGAACGCGGCGCCGCCGAGCAGCGCATTCAGGAACGGAATGTCGCTGTACTTGGTCTCGCGGATGACCGAAATCGTCTTCTTCGCCTTATCGGCGCTCTGCGTCGTCAGCGACTCTCCTGACTTTCCCTTCAGCCGGGCGTTCATCACGTCCTTGCGTGACGAGTCCGTACGCAACGCATAAATGCCGTAGAACAGGGTAGCCACGGCGGCCGAGATCAGCAGCGCGATGGAAGCAGGTTGAGTCACGTGAGCCTCCGATGAACGAAGAAATCGGCGCCGAGATCGATACCGCAGGCCTGGAGCGTCTCGCAAACACGCGGGCGGATGCCCGTGCACTCGAAGTACCCCTCAACCTTGCCTTCACCGTCGACGCCGGTCTGGACGAACTGGAAGACGTCCTGCGCCGAGATGACATCGCCTTCCATACCGAGGACCTCGGTCACCTTGGTGACCTTTCTCGTGCCGTCACGCTGACGCGACTGCTGGATGATGAAGTTCACCGCGGAGCTGATCTGCCCGCGCATGGCCTGAATGGGCAGCTCGACACCGGCCATCAGGATCATCATCTCCAGACGGCTCAGGCAGTCGCGTGGGTTGTTGGCATGTAGGGTCGTGATCGAGCCGTCATGGCCGGTGTTCATCGCCTGGAGCATGTCCAGAGCTTCACCGGCGCGACACTCGCCGACAACGATACGGTCGGGACGCATACGCAGACAGTTTCGCACCAGATCGCGCGCGAGAACCTGCCCCTTGCCCTCGAGGTTCGGTGGGCGGGTCTCCAGGCGCACGAGATGGGGCTGCTGGAGCTGGAGCTCGGCGGCGTCCTCGATGGTCACGACACGCTCGTTGTCGGGAATGAAGCTCGATAGGCAGTTCATCAAGGTCGTCTTGCCGGAGCCGGTGCCGCCGGAGACGATGATGTTCATGCGAGCCTTCACGATCGCTTCGAAGAACTGAGCCATCTCGCCGGTCATCGAGCCGAACGTGATGAGATGCTGGATGTGGAACGGATCTCGGCCGAATCGACGAATCGACAGCGCAGGGCCGTCCAGCGCGATCGGCGGGATGATCGCGTTCACACGAGAGCCGTCGGGCAAGCGCGCGTCGACCATCGGCGAGGAGGCGTCCACCCGGCGACCGACCTGCGACACGATGCGATCGATGATCTGGAGCAGGTGCTCGTCGTCGCGGAAGTGACACTCGGCAAGCTGCAGCTTGCCGTTGCGCTCCACGTAGACCTGCTTGGCACTGTTGACGAGAATATCCGAGATCGAATCGTCCTTGAGCAGCGGGTCGAGAGGGCCGAACCCGAGCACCTCGCTCGTGATCTCGGCCTCGAGACGACGACGATCGTCACGCGAGAGCGGCAGACCCTGCTGGTCGAGCAGCTGCGAGATCACGGTCCGGATCTCCACGCCTGCCTCCACCGGTCCGAGCGAGCCGAGCGCCGCGAGATCGAGCCGCTCGATCAACTCGGAGTGAATCCGAATCTTGAGCTCCTTGGTCTGTTCCGAGTCGGCCGACGGATTGCGCTTGCGGTCGGACTGCGCGGCGAGACCGCTGCCCGAGGCATCCTTACGCCGATCGAACTGAGACTGCGGCTGCGGACGTGCGGGGGCCGCCGGCGCGCTGCCGTTAGCGGCCTTCGCGGCACCATCCTGCGACGGCTCGGATGCGGAGGGACCGGCCGGCTTTCCGTTGTCGCCGCCACCCTCGCGTTCACGGACGCGATCGAGGAGTCCCATCGTCAGGGCCTCGCTTCGGAGAAGAACCGGCCGAACAGGCCGCGTCCTTGGCCGCCCGCCGCGACGCCGGCCTCGGCCACCGCGATCTTCTCGATCGCCTCGACGAGCGGGCTGCGAGCATTGATCTTGGCAAGCTGCTGCCCCTGGTTGGCGGCCGCCACGGCCGAAGCTTCGTCCAGCGGCAGCACGTAAGAGATCTCCTTGCGCAGCGCCTCGGAGACGTCCTTCGCACTGATCTCGGATCGTGGCACCTGCTTGTTGAGGACCAGCTCGAAGGCATTGGGATTGAGCCCCAGCCTGGTGACCGTGTCCATCACGCGCTGAACGGCGCGAACCGACGAGACCATATTGTCGGTGACGAGATAGACGACGTCGGCCTTCTCGAGCGCCACGAACGTCGTCTCGTTCAGGTACGACGAGGTGTCGACGACCACGAAGGGGTACATCACCCGCAGCGTGTCGAGGATCTTCTCGACCTCGGCGGCGCCGATGGCCTCACTGTCCTCGAGATTGAACGGAGGCGAGAGCACCTGCAGTCCCGAGCTGTGCGTGTACAGCGCGCCCTTCATGAAGGCGTGGTCGAGGTTGGAGATGCCCTGGCAGACGTCGAGGATCGTGTACAGAGGCTTGTAGTCGAGGAAAACCGGCGTCTCGCCGCATTGCAGGTCGAGGTCGACGAGCGCGACTTCCTGATCCGATCGCGCCCGCAGCGCCGTGGACAGGTTCACCGCCAGCGTGGTCGTACCGACACCCCCGTGCGGCGAATAGACGGCGATGATCTTGGACGCTCCAGAATGTCTCGAGCCGGCGCTCCGACGCCGCTCGGCGATCTTGACACACGCCTTGAGCAGCTCCTCGGAGCTCGGTATCGTCGAGAGGAGCTCGTCGGCACCGGCTCGAATCGCCTTGACGATGACCTCGGCGCTGCGCTCGCTCGACACGGCAAAAGCGAACAAGTTCTCCCGAACGCCCTTGAGCTGCTCCAGGATCAGCGTGCCGGCCCCGCCTCGCTGTTCATCGAGGAAGATGATCGCCACGTCTGCAGCGCTCGTCCTCAACTTGTCGACACAATCGGCGAAGGACGCGGGCTCGACGGTGACGTCGAACCCGGCCAGAGCCGAGAACGACGTTCGCAGTCGATCGGTCTTGTCGTCGTCATGTGTGACGATCAGTGCTGTAATCTTATCGTTCACGGTGTGCCCCTACCCCACCTATCCTACTTCACCAAGGCCGCGGTCTGCTGACTTTTGCGTCCGTCTCCTGGGTCTTGACCTCGTCGCGCGTGAGCGGGCCGCGGTCGGTCGGCAACGCGACGCGGTCGCCACGCTCGATCGGAACCACCAGCCGGGGCCGCACGACCATCACCAGTTCCTTGATCTCGTTCTTGTACTCGGTCGCACGGAAGAAGTATCCCAGGAACGGGATGTCGCCCATGAACGGCATCTTCGACTCGATCTCCTGCTTGGTCTCCTTGATCAGGCCCGCGATGATCAGGCTCTCGCCGTCGTGCAGGGAGACGTCAGTGTCGACGCGTCGGGTGATGAACGCCGGGACGTTGAAGCCGAAGAGCTCCACGCCAGCGGCGAAATCGGGCTCGCTCACTTCGGATTCCACCTCGAGATCGATCATCCCGTCCTCACGGACCCTCGGGACGAACCTGACCTTGGTGCCGAATTCCTTGAACTCGATCGTCGTGTCCTGGTTCTGCGTGATCACGATCGGGATCTCGCCACCAGACAGGAAGTTGGCCTCTTTGCCGCTGCGCGCGAGGAGCTTCGGCTCGGCGAGAACGCGTGCGAGGTTCTCGTCCTGGAGCTGCTTGAACAGCACCGCGACATCCTCCTTGAGGTTCACGACCGCCCACGAGATGCCGCCGTCGAGCGATATCGGGAACAGAGGATCGCCCTGTCCGGGCGGATACTGACCGCTGACCGGCGCAACGTTACCCAGATTCGAGAGACCGCCCCAGGAGCTGTTGAACGCGCGGATGTCGACGCCGTGCTGCTCCATGGCCGTGCGATTGATCTCTGCGACGGTCACTTCGAGCATCACCTGGTCCTGCAGCGTGTTGCCGACGACCAGGCTGTTCATCGTGTAGTTGCCGCTGCGATCCCAGATGATGATCGACGTCTCGCCCTCGGCCAGACCATTGATCATGACCTGACGCGGCGTGACGACCAGCACCTCGGCCACCTCGGGGTTGGCCACGGACACGCGCTTGGCGTCGCTCTTCAGATCGATCAGCAGCGACTTGCCGACCAGGACGCGCATCAGGTTCGGACGCGAGCGCCGGCCCGGACCCTGCGCGGCGATATGGACGCTCGGCGGGTTGGCGTGGACCGTCTTGCCTTCGAGCGGCCCGTGGCCGGCCGCCAGCCTGCCCGGCATTGGTAGTTCTTCGTGGACAGCGGCCTGGGCCAGCTGGACGGGCGCGGGCTTCGGCGCGGCCGCACCGGCGGGCACGACGTCCTGCGAAACCTGGTTCATCGCGAGCTGCACTGGAGCGGGCTCGTGCACGACCTGCGCGGGC
>SPBQ01000359.1 GCA_004525875.1 Myxococcales bacterium | reverse complement strand
CCGCGTGCGCAGTTGTTGCCCGGGCCCGGGCGGATCCGTCCCCGTGCTCGCCGGCTCGCCGGTGGGCTGTTCGGTGGTTGCCGCAACGAACCGTCCGTTGCGGCTGACCAGGAAGACGTCGACGTGGTCTCGTTTCTTGATCTCGAGGAGGAACGTCTCGATGTCGCTGAGTGCGCGATCGACGCCGGCGATTCCCTTGAACTCGCCATCGATGACGATCGGGAAGGTCTGCTCGACGATCATCTTGCCCTCGTAGACATAGGGCTCGGTGACCATCGGCCGTGACTCGTCGTTTTCCAGGAACAGGTCCTTGCAGCCCTGGTAGTAGAGGCTCGTTTCCATGTCGACGAGCGGCTCGAGCCGCAGGTACTCGTTGTCCTCGTGATCGCGGAACCAGTAGGGGAGGAAGCGCCCGGTCTCGTCGTGGGCTGCGCGCAGCGCTTCGTCGAGCTCGGCGCCGCGGAACGATCCATCCTTGCCGTCGGCGCCGGACTCGTAGCCGAAGTAGGCGCCGGTGAGCTCGGGGTAGTGGGCGAGAATCTGCCGCGAGTAGGCCACCGACGCGGCCCGGTCGCCGAACATCCCGTTCTGCTGTGCGAAAGCCATCACTTCCGCTACGAGCACCGCACGCGTGTTGCCGCGCTCGATCTCGGCGGCCACGCCGTCAGCGAGCAGTTGCATGTCGTGTTCGTTGGCGGTGCGGAGCGCGCTGTACATTGCGCTGGCGAGCCAGACGATGAGCCCGAGCAGTACGACCACTGTCGGCAGCACGCCGAACAGCAGCATCCGCCCGCTGAGGCTCTTGCGTAGAGGTACCGCCGCGGTTCTCATGCCGGCATTGTTCCAGAGCATCGGTTCGGCCGCTAGCCGAGCGTCATCCGGGCCCCCAGCGTGAATGCGGCGGGGCGAATGCACCGGGGCTAATGCGACGCGAAGATCCAGCGCGCGGCCCTCGTGCTGCTCAGCCGCGAGCGTTGCCCGCTGGTGGGTGATTCAGAGGCGTGCTCGCTGCGCGAACAGATCGAGAGCGGCTGCTTCGATCCACCGTGGGATTCCGATAGCTGCGTCGGTTACTGATCGACGCGAATCGTCATCCGCTCAGCGCGGGTGCGGGACCACTTCCACGGCCAGCGCACGCTCGCGCACGTCGGCCGGCACCGGACCGGTGCCGGGGTGGGGGAAGTCGGAGATGAGATTGCCTTCCTCGTCGAGGAACCGTGTCAGGTCGTGGAGGGTGCCGTCACCGTCGGTCGCCAGGATCGCGCCGGTTCCGAATCCGTAGGTCTCGAGAAGCGTTTCGGTGTTGTCGATGCCGGTGGCGGGGAGCGCCGGGTGGCAGCGGTCGCAGTTCTGCGGGATGCGGCTGACCGTGTGGTGGTGGAAGGGGTTCCAGCCGAAGCCCCGAAGCCCGTCGCCGCTCGTTCGCACGCGATCGGAGAAGTGGACCGCGCCGTTCTCGTCGACGTAGGTCATGAAGATGCTCATCGAGCTGCACAGCGGCGAGAGCTTGCCGTCGCGGTTCATGCCGAGCGCGAAGAAGTCGAGCGAGTAGTCGTCACGGATCGCGGATGACGCCCCGCGTGTCGTCAGGCCGGTGGTCTCGTTGCGGGCGAGGCCGCGATCGTCGACGGTGACGTGACAACCGAAGCAGTTCTGGCGCCAGGCGGTGTGACAGGTGTAGCATTCGAGCGAGTCGGTGTGCGAGAAGCCGTCGGTGCCGACGCCCATGGCCGCGGTCATCAACGGGTTGGTTCCCGCGTCGAGGATGCGCTTGATCTGGGGCACCTCGACCTCGCGCCCATCCATCAGCAGCGTGAGCAGGACGCGGTCGTCGGTGGCGCGGCGCATGCGGCGGAACGGGAAGCCGTGATCGTTCTTGAACGCGCCGTCGGTCGGATCCTCCACGATCTCGGCGCGGACGCTTCCGTGGCAGCTCTCGCAGCTCACGCCCACCTGGTAGCGCTCCGCAGAGTAGAGCGCGCCGTCGCCGTGCACGTCCCCGCCCACGTGGCAGTCGGCGCAGACCATGCCTGCGTCGTGGTGGAGGTCGGGAGGCGTCTCGTCGACGGCGTTCGTCGAGTCCTCGTCGGAGAAGTAGAAGCCGCTGTCGTGCCCGTAGATCGGCTCGCCGAGCGTCACGCCGGCGGCCGGTGTCTTCTCGGGCGCGAAGCCGCCCTCGCGGATGCCGCGATAGGCCAGGCCGACGCGTCCGCCCTGGAAGTGGCAGTGGCCGCACTGCTCGGTCGGGATCGCGGTGGTGAGCTGGTGGCGGACGGGGTGGGGCGGGAAGCTCTTGGAGATCACCGGGTCGCTCGAACGCGACACTCCGTCGTCCTCGTACACCATGTGGCAAGCGGTGCAGCCCGAGGACCGGTACGTCCCCGGCGCGGCGTTGCGGCCGAACGCGTTCAGGTGGCACGTCGGGCACGACTTCGGCAGGTAGACGTCGATGGCCGTTTCGATAGTCGTGCGGTCGGCGCCAGCGGCCGGCTCGCGCAGGGCCGTGAGGCTGGGCACGGCACCATCGGGAGCGGTCGCACCGTTGAAGTCGGGGTCGCTCACGTCGACGGCGGCGACCTCGGCAGCGCGCCCCTGCGTGCCGGCGAGGTAGCGCGGCAGCGTGTAATGGCCGCCGTAGGTTGCCATCGTCGACAGCGGTGCGTTCGCCACGTGCTCCGGGTGACAGCCGACGGGCCCGCAGCTCGTTGCCGCTGCGCGCAGGTCGCCCGGATTGACGAAGCGCAGGTAGTCGGGATCGACGGCGTCGAGCTGGTCGGAGGCGAGGTTCTTGATGAAAGTGCGGCCGACGCCGGGTGACACGTGAGCGTCGGCGCGCGTCGACGCGCTGCCGTTGCCGCCGTGGCAGTCGGTGCAGCCGAGATCGACGCCCGGGTGAGCCTCCTCGATGCCGACCCGTTCGCCGCCCGCCGTCACCGGCCGGTGGCAGCCCACGCAGCCGGCCTCGCCGGCCGGGATGTCCTCGACGTCGGGGTTCGGGAGATCGCCGAGGCTTTCGCGCGTGAGCACGACGCGGGTGGTGTTCGAGACCTGCTCGCCGGCGACGTCCACGAGCGTGACCGAGAGATCGGCCTCGCGCCCGTCGAGCTCCACGATGGAGATGTTCGGCGGCAGGCCGAAGAACAGCGCGAGCCGTTGCGCATAGCCGTCCTCGCGATCCTGCAACGTGACCGTCAGGCTCGTGTCGAGCAGCACCTGGCTCGAAGTCTCGAGGCGTACGTCGATGGCGACGGGCGCATCGGATCGCATGCAGCGTGTCTCGATGTGGAAGCGTAAGTTGGTGCCGCCCTGTGGGAAGAACTCCAGTCGCAGGAGGTCGCAGCTCTGAATGCGGCCGAAGCCGACGGTGTTGCGGCCCAAGAACAGCACGCGTCCCTGCGGGCAGCCGGCCTCCGGCTCGGCCACGCGCACGCGCGGCTCCTCCACGCAGCACGATTCGGTGATCGGCAGCGGTGTCGATACGCAGCCGGTGGCGGGATAGCAGTCGGCCGCGACGCAGGCGTCCGGAGGCGACACCTTGATGAGGACGTCGGTTCCGGCGGCCATGGCGGGGTCGCCGTCGTCGGTCGCGGTGACGGGCAGGGCGTAGGCGCCGGTCTGCTGCTGGGTCGGGGTCCAGGTGAGCACGCCGCTGTCGGCGTCGAGCGAGCAGCGGTCCGGTAACGGCTCGG
>SPBQ01000116.1 GCA_004525875.1 Myxococcales bacterium | reverse complement strand
GAGCGCGCCAACTCGCTCGATCCCTCGACGCTGACCGAGCTCGCCGCCGCGTGGCGGCGCGTCGCGGAGGACGACGACATGCGCGTGGCCGTCGTCACGGGCGCGGGCAACCGCGTTTTCTGCGCCGGCATGGACATGAAGGAAACGATTCCCGCCGCCCAGCGGCTGGCGGCCGGAGAACGCGTGAGCGACGTCGAGTTCGAGGGCCTGCGGTGCGTCGCGACGGCCTTACTGGCGGGCTTCGACCTGCGCACACCGCTGATCTGCGCGATCAACGGCCACTGTCGTGCCGGCGGCTTCGACATGATGCTCGCCTCGGAGATTCGCTACGCCGTCCCCGACGCCACGTTCGCGCTGGAGGAAGTGGCGCTCGGGCTCTACCCGACCGGCAACACGACCGTGCTGCTGCCGAAGCAGATCGGCTGGGCGCACGCCCACGAGCTCATGCTCACCGCCCGGCCGATCGACGCCGCGCGCGCCGAGCAGTTCGGGCTGCTGAACGGGATCGTTGAACCGCAACGGCTCATGCCCACCGCGCTCGAGACCGCCGACGCGATCGCCGCCAACGCGCCGCTCGCGGTGCGCGAGACCCGGCGCGGCGTCAGGGAGATCCTGCACCTGTCGCTCGAGGACGGCTACCGGCACCAGGAGCAGATCGGGCGGCAGCTGCGCCCGACGGCCGATGCGCGCGAGGCCCAGCGCGCATTCCTCGAAAAACGAAAACCCGTCTTTCGCGGCGAGTAGCGGGGCCGACCGGCGGCGCACCAGCCGGCCCCGTCGGTTTCGCTCAGACGACGCCCCGCGCGAAGTTGCCGTGGAAGCCCATCGGGATCCTGTGTTCCAGGTGAGCCTTGGCGAGCGGCTCCGCTTGCAGATCGCGCGCGTCGAGCACGGCAAGGAAAGAAGCGTCGTTCGGACCGTCGTACACGGTGCACAGGACGAAGCCGTCGTCCTCGGCGGCATCGGGCGCGCGCGGCACGAATACCGGCTCGCTCGGCCAGCAGCCGCGGCCGAAGTCGTGGGCGCTGGACGCTCCGCCTTCGCGATCGTAACGAACCAGCACGGACCAGACCTGGTCGGCGTCGCCGCCGCGGCCGCGCAGGGCGTAGCCGAAGCGGTTGCGCCGACCGATCAGCCGATCGTCCAGGCGCGGGAATTCGGCCGCACGTTCGTCGAGTCGGGTCGACGTACACCGCCCGCTCTCGAGGTCCATCTCGTACAGATAGGGCCGCGCATACCAGTCCTCGGCGGTCCGACCCGCACGGAACGTCCGCAGCGTCTCCAGCAACGCACCGCCGTCCTCATAGGTGCACGCGTCCATGACGATCTTGCCGCCGTCCTCGTAGGCGTTGCCCGGATGGAAGATGTAGCCCACATCCGGCGAGTCGAACCACTGCATCGGCGAGCCGACTTCGCGCTGCTTCACACCGAACTTGAGCCCGCGCTCGGGCTGCCAGGTCACACACTGCGCAAACGACTTGCCCGACATCAGACCCTCGCCGTCCATGATCACAGGCGTGAGCAGGAAGATGATGTAGTTCTCCGTGATGGCAACGTCGTGCATCATCGTCGAGTACGGCACCTCGTCGACGGCCTCGGCAAGAGAGCAGGTCCCGTCCGGCTCGATCGTGTACCACTGGACGTACGGCTCGAACGGCTGGTAACCGTGAATCACCATCTGACCGGTCTTGCCGTCGATCTTCGGGTGGGCCGTCACCGACATGCCCAGCTGCGTGGCACCAAGATCGGTCTTGCCGATGGGCGCGAGCGTGCGCGGGTCGAGCTGATAGGGCCACGAGTTCTCGACCATCGCCATCAGCCGGTCGCCGTGCCAGACGACGTTCGTGTTGTGCTGCTCGCGGATCGGGAACTCCTCGAGAGGCTCGTCGGCCTGGACGCCTACGCCGTTCATGCAGTAGCGGCCCGCGGCCTGCTCGGCCTTGTAGCAATCGCTCTCGACGAAGCGGCCGGTGTAGTGGGCCTTGCCGTCGTCGAAGCGGAATGCGTGGACGAGGGCGTCGCCGTCGAAGAGGTGGAGCGCCTCGTAGCCCTGCTCGGGGAGGATCTTCTGCGAGGGGCCGTTGCGGTAAAGCGTGCCGTGGATCTCGCGCGGGATCTCACCCTCCACGCGGGATATCTCGTAGCTGTCCTCGCGCAGACTCGAGCGCCATGCATCGACCCACCACGCACGCGTCCGCTCCGCTTCTCCGGTGGCGGCGGCTACCGCCGCGCTTTCTGCCGTCTGGCTCATGTAAGTACCTCCCGTGTTCCTTGGGACCGATCGACGCTCGTTGCACGCCACCCGGCTCCCGATTTGACCCATCCGTCACGTCGGCTCGTTCACGACACCGGCCGCACGCCCCGCTATGGGTTCTCCATCAACCCTCGGGCCCGCAAGCGTCTCCTGCCGTCCCGGCGTTGCCGAGAGCGAGCGTCGTGAGCACGGGCTCGATCAGGTCCTCGATACTTCGCCCCATCTGGAGCTTGCCGGCCAGGTGCAGGGATACGAGACCATGCACCCCGGCCCAGACGACGTGCGCAACCGTATCCGGGTCGCCCGAGAGCAGGCCGGCGTCGATCGCGCGTGCGACGTTGTCGCGCAGCGGCGCCCAGGCTCGCTCGCCCTGACGCATGACCTCGGGGTGGTCGGTGAGCGGCTGAGTGAGCTCGAACATGAGGCGGTACTGGTCGGGGCGCTCGAGAGCGAACCGGACGTACTCGCGACCGCCGGCCACTAGACGTTCGAACGGGTCGTCGATACCCTCCACGCTCCCGGTCGACGCATCGGCGAACTCGCCGAACGACGCAGCCCGGACAGCGGCGAAGATCTCGTCCTTGCCACCGGGGAAGTAGCGGTAGGGCGTCATCGGGCTGCAGCCGACCAGTGCCGCGACCGAGCGCAGCGTCACGGCTTCGTAGCCACGTTCGGCGAACAGGTGAGCGGCCGCCTCGCAGATCCTGTCGCGGAACGCCTGAAGCTCGTCAGTGGAAAGGGCTTCCCTCGGCAAGCGTTAGTATTTACCTTGTAAAATTTACGGTGTCAATAGAAATATAACGTAGCAATTCAAGATACTTATCGATTATGGCAATGACCGATCTCGGCCCGGCGCGGAGGCTGCTCGATGCGACCGCCACGCGCCCTTGTGCGGCCACATTCATCGGGCACGAGTTGTGGGAGCACGCCCCGCGACGTAATCGCTTGCTCAGCCGGCCCGTGAACGACGCAGCCGCGGTCCCCATGAACATCATAGAGAGCTTCGCCCCCTGCCCAGCGGCGTTCGAGGGAACGTACGTCGATGACGACTTGTCGCGACTGCGCCGTTACTTCACCGACGACGGTGCCGGGACCCGGTTCGACGGCCTACGCACTGCCGTCAACACGTTCGATCGGTGCTCCGCCACTCGCATCGACGAGCTACGCGGAGACTTCAAGAAGCGAGACGGCGGAATCGCCTTCGACTGGGATGCCGAGCACACGGCGCCGGGCGCGCCGACTCTGCGAATCGGCCGGACCGAGCGCGCGCTCTACGAAGGCGATCGCATCCGCGACCTGAAGGACATCTTCGATGCGGGCGCCACCGAGACCATCGCCGGCTGGATGGCGCAACGCGGCGAGAAGCTCTCCTCGCCGGGGGGCTGAGCGCAGTCGCGAATGGCTGTCGATCCGATCCGTCGATTCAAGTCGTGGTATGCCGAGGCGCGCCGCGCCGAGGCCCCGCTGCCCGAGGCCGTGGCGCTGGCGACGGCCGATGCGCGCGGCCGTCCCTCGGTCCGCTGGGTGCTCCTGAAAGACGTCGACGAGCGCGGCTTCGTCTTCTATACGAACTCTGGCAGTCGCAAGGGACGCGAGCTCGAGGTGAACCCGCATGCGGCGCTCGCGTTCTACTGGGACGTCACGGGCAAGCAGGTGCGCGTTGAGGGACACGTGACGCGGGTGAGCGGCGATGAGGCCGACGCATACTGGTCCGGGCGCCCGCAGGGCAGCCAGGTGGCAGCCGCGGCGTCGAAACAAAGTGCGCCGGTAGAGTCGCGTGCAGAGCTGATGAGCGAGTACCGCAAGCTCTCCCGGCTTCACGTCGGCTCGCCGGTTCCGCGCCCGCCACAGTGGACCGGATTCCGGATCGTGCCCGAGCGCATCGAGTTCTGGACCCGACGCGAGCCACGCCTGCACCAGCGTGAGCTGTTCGTTCGCCGCAGGGATGACTGGAAGCGAACGATCCTGCAGCCGTAGCCGCCGTCGCGCTACTCAGGTCGCGGGCTCGCCCACCGGCGCGGGAGTGTCAACCGACCACGACATGCTCCTGGGTCAGGAACAGGGCGACTCTCGAGTGGTCGATGAAATTCTTCTCATCCTCGAGCGCTGCCGCCACCTCGGGACTGTTCATGGCCAAACGGAGCGAATCGAGATCGTCGAACCAGACTTCCGCGACTCCGTCGTACGAGACCGGCCCCAGTTCGGCAGAGGCGGCATGCGTGTGGCTCTGGACGTAACGCCTCAGCGTCGGGATCCTCGCGGCGATCGGCCCGTGAGTCTCCTTCCAGTAGCGGTGGAACTCCTCATCACTCAAGCCCGGCTTCTTCGTGATGCAGTAAACGATCTTGACCATCGGATCTCGAACCAGCCTCCGAAGCCTCTCGTGGCCTTCCGGGCACCGCTCACCGCAACGCGGGGCGCACCCGGATGACGGCCGCCGCCACCACGCAAGCCAGCGCCGAGAACAACACCACGGGCAGGTAGTGACCAAAGGCGAGATGATAGCCCGAGCTCGCCGGACAGTGCAGCTCGGTGACGATCGCACCGACCAGGAAAGCCGACAGGCCTGCGAACATCCCGATGCGCAGTTCGTTGAGCGGAGCCAACCGGCTGACGGCGGCGAGCACGACGAGCCAGGGCACCGCTGCGGCAGCGGCGGTGAGTCCCGCGCAACGCAGACAGCCGTTGGCCGCGGAGGCCAGCCCCGGCCATGTCGCACTGAAGGGGTTGAGGATCAGGACGAGCCCCGCCAGCGCGAGAGGCACCACAGGCAGCAACCAGCTGGCACGCTCCGAAACGGCCCGACCGGGGACGGCCAGCCGGATGGCGATCGAGCCCGACCAGGCCGCCGCGACGGCAAGAAATGCGAGAACGGTCGAGAACGCAGGCTCGGCGAGGCGCTCCGCGAGATCGGACCGGCCGCCCACGAGCGCTAGGAAACCGCTGACGACCGCGAGCTGCACGACCAGGCACAGAGCGAACAACCGGCCGGGGCGGGCCGGACGCACGGGCTGCAGATCGGCCGCCAGCCTCCCGATCAACGCGGCGCTGGCACCGCCTTCCGCGCTGGATTGCCGGCCGTCCATCGTCATCCGAATCTTCCGATCCCCGGCCCCTCAGGCCTGTTCGTCGGGCAGCAGGGCCTTCTTCAACGCGTTGTACGCACGGTGGGCACGCACCTTGACGGCCGACACCGTGATACCCGCGCGATCTGCCGCCTCCCGCGTACTGAGCCCCTCGATCTTGAGCATCACGAACGCCTCGCGCTGGGATGTGGGCAACCGATCAAGGATCTCGAGTGCGCTCTCGTCAGTCATCTCGCCGCCGATCTGCGGGATCTCGGGGAGGATCTCCATCATCACCTCGGCGCCCGAGATGCGGCGTGCCCGGCGCAGATGGTCGATGACCCTGCTGCGCGCGATCGCGTAGAGCCAGGGTTCGAACGGGCGCTGGGGGTCGTAGGTGTGGCGGACACGATGAATTGTGAGCAATACCTCCTGGCAGACATCCTCGGCTGCAGAGTTGGACGGGACCCTGCGTCGAACATAGCGGAAGACGATGGGTTGTATTATCGCGAGCAGGCGCCGGTAGGCTTCCTGGTCGCCCCCCTGTGCGGCCGCCATCAACTCGGACAGCACTGGTTCGCGGCCGCTCAAGTCTGCCTTGCCCCCGGACTACGCATGCGATTTCGGAACGTTACAGCGCCGTCGCGGCGGCGCTGGCGGCCCGTGCGAAGCTATACTCGGGGTCGACGCCATGCGAAAGCGCGACGCCGTTGCGTAACCACGCGTACCACTGCGCGTATCGTTCCCAGCTCGCCCTTTGACGCCGCCGAGATTCCCGGAACCTCTCCCCCCCTGTACGCCTCCGGAACGTGGGTCTCGGCGCAACGCGGTGATCCCCCATCGCTACGCCGGGACCCCACCCCCTGCATGGTGCTTGCGACAGCTGGAACGAATCGGACGCAATACGCATGAATCCGGCACGCTACAGGTGAACGAGACGTCCACGAGTTTTGACGCGACGCTGGCTGCAAGCGGCCTGGAGCCGCTTCGACGCGACCGCGCTACGACGGTTCAAGTGAACGTGGGCAAGCTCTGCAACCAGGCCTGCCACCACTGCCACGTGGAAGCGGGACCGGGCCGCAAAGAACAAATGTCGCCGGAAACCGCCCGGCGGATCGCCGAGCTCGTGTCGGTGAGCTCCGGCGTCCAAACGATCGACCTGACCGGCGGCGCTCCCGAGCTGAATGCAAGCTTCCGGTTCCTCGTCGATGCCATGACAGCGGCCGGACGGACGGTGATCGATCGCTGCAACCTCACCGTCCTGTTCGTCCCCGGCATGGACTGGCTCGCCGCCTACCTCGCCAAGCGGCGCGTCCGGCTCATCTGTTCGTTACCGTGCTACACCGAAGACGGCGTCGACGAGCAACGCGGCGACGGCGTCTTCCGTCAGAGCATCGACGCACTGCGCGTCTTCAACGATCTGGGCTACGGCGCGCCGGGCTCCGGTCTCACGCTTGACCTCATCTACAATCCTCTCGGTGCCGTTCTCCCCCCGCCCCAAGCCGAGCTGCGCGATCGATACCGGGTCGAGCTCGACGCGCGCTTCGGAATCGTATTCAACGAGCTCCTCACGATCACCAACATGCCCATCAAACGTTTCGCCGACCAGCTTCGCCGCAAGGGTGAGACCGAAGCGTACATGAGCCTGCTCGTGAACCACTTCAATCCGTCGACGGTGCGGGCCCTGATGTGCCGAACGACCGTCAGTGTCGGATGGGACGGGTCGCTCTACGACTGCGACTTCAATCAGATGCTGGAGCTACCGCCCGGCGACACCGAGACGGGCACGAGCGCCCGCGTTCGCCGGACGCTCGACGACATCGCGAGCTTCGACGAGCTGGCGGGACGTCGGATAGCGACGGGCGCGCACTGCTTCGGCTGCACCGCGGG
>SPBQ01000168.1 GCA_004525875.1 Myxococcales bacterium | reverse complement strand
GATCGTGATCATGCTGAGCAGGCCGAAGTAGATCATTCCGACGAAGCTGCCCACCATCATCGCGCCGAACCCGGCGCAGAGCGTGATCGATGTGAAGACCAGCGCACGGCCGACGTCCACAGTCGCGTCGCCGAGCGCGGAGGTCATGTCGCGACCTTCGGCCAGCCGCAACCGCACGCGGCTGATGAAGTGGATCGAGTCGTCGACGGCGAGGCCGATGGCCACCGACGCCACCATCGCCGTCATCGAATCGAGGTTGATCCCCGCGAAACCCATGAAGCCCAGACAGATCACGATCGGCGTGAAGTTCGGGATCATCGAGATAGCGCCGAGCTTGATCGATCCGAACAGAAGACAGAACACCGCGAAGATCGCGATCAGCGCGATCGCGAAGGTGCGCACGAGGCTCTGGCGGATGTATTCCTCCATGTTGGCGTAGAGCATGGCGAAGCCGGCGATGTCGGCATTCAGATCCTCGGGCAGCTCCGTGGCGAGGTACTCTTGCGTCCGTCCCAGGAGCTCGGTGGCCGCGTTCGACGTGGTGAGCGCGAGACGCACGCTGACGCGCGTCTGGGAGTAGTCGAACGTCGTGATCTCCTTGATGTCGCCGTCCGGGGCGTCCATCTCGTAGAGCAGGAGATACTGTGCGGCCTCCTCGCGCGTTTCCGGAAGCTGGTACTCCTCGGGATCGTTGCCGAAGAAGGCCCGACGCATGTCCTTGAACTGACCGGCAATCGACTGCGAGGATGAGACCAGCTCCTGCGACCCGAGCCAGCTCTGCATTCGCTCCAGCTCGGCGAGCAGCTCGGGCTCCTTGACGCCGCCCTCGATTCCGGTGTCGATCATGACATCCATCGTGATCGTGCCAGCCAGGGCTTTCTCGATCCGCCGCGTATCCGTCGTGATCTTCGCGTCGTCCTTGAAGATCTCGAGGAAGCTCGATTCGAGCTTTACCTGCGTGGCGCCGGCGAAACCGAACGCGAGCAGAACCATGGATACGGCGACGATCGCGCGTCCGCGCGCGACGGTGAATCGGTGCAGTGCCAGCAGCGTCCGGGCAGATAGCAGACGCGAGGAGAGCGCCGGCAGCTGGTTGCCGAGCGGTGGCAGGTAACTCAGGACCACTGGCACGAAGGTTACCGAGAGCACGAACGCGCCCCCCACGCCGATGGCCGCGAAGATGCCGAACTCCCGGATGCCCTGCACACGGCTGATCCCCAGCGAGAGCATGCCGATCGCGGTCGTCAGGCTGGTGAGGAACAGCGGCACGGTGAGCTCGGAGTAGACCGCGCGGAGCGCCTCCATGCGGCCAGCGCCCCGTCGGCATCGGTTCTGGTAGTCGACCAGGACGTGCATCGAGTCGGCGATGCCGACCGCGAGCAGGAGCTGTGGCAGCATCGTCGTGATGACATTGATGCGTACACCAGCGGTCACCATCCAGCCGATCGCCCAGATGTCGGCCAGCACGACGGTGGCCAGCGGGATGACGACGCCGCGCGCCGAGCGCATCAACGTCCACAGGACAGCGACGAGCAGTCCGAGGATCAGCGGGATGGCCATCAAGGAGTCGCGCTCGGAGCCGCGGTAGAACTCGTCGTCGAGGACGGGCTCGCCACTGAGGTAGGTGGCCAGGCCAGTCTCGCGATCGACTATCTCGCGGATCGCGGCGACCGATTCGATCTTGTAGTCGAACGTGTCGGGGTCGTGGGGCAGACGGGCGATGATGCAGGAGAAGTCGCCGTCCTCGGAGACGACGTTGCCGACGTAGAGCTCGTTGGCGAGGGCGCGCTCGCGAATCTTGGGCAACGCGGCCGGATCGAGCGGAAACTCGATCAAGTCGCCGATCTCGAGCAAGTCGTCCCGACCCGTGATCGACTCGATGTTGGTGATGCTCGTGACCTTCTCGACGTAGGGAGCGACCTCGATCGCCCGGGTCATGCGGTCGATTGCGACCAGCACCTCGGGTGCGAACACGTCGGGCGCAGCGACGCCGACGACCACGAGTTCGTCACTCACGTAGGTGTCGATCAGGCGCTGATGGGCGAGCAGGGCAGGATCCTTGTCGACGAACCAGATCTCGATCGCGTTGTCGAAGCGCACGTCGACGACCTGTCCGAACGTGAAGGCCGTCACCGCCGCCACGGCGAGCAGGACGGTCTTGCGGTAGCGAAGGCAGACGTCGGCGAGACCGTCGCTGATTCTCTGGCTCAGCCTCACGTTCGTTCTCCGTGGATGGGGACGATCTGCGCGCACCACCGCGGCAGCACCCCCGATTCGAGGACGCGGTGAAACTCCTTGGGGACCATCGTAGCTTGCAGCACCGTGCCGTCGATTGCGGCCATCACCGCGAGCGCGGCGGCGCGGGTCGGGAAGGGATCGGCCTCACCGGCGGCGACTGCGGCGTCGAGAACGGCTTGCAGTCGATCGGCCGAGCGGCGGTAGAGATCCGACATCAGATCCCTCAACGGTCGATCTCCGGCCGCGCCGAGCTCTGCCCAGACCTGGAGCAGGGAGAGGCAGACCTCGGCCCAGTCATCGATGCCGGCGAGGATCGAGCCCACCAGGTGCTCGACGCGCTCGCGAATGTTCCCTTCGCTGCGCTCGAATGCCATGACGCTCTGATCCATGAGCGCGCCCACAATCAGCTCGGCGGCGCCGATCAGCAGCTCCTCCTTGCTGTTGAAGTAGTCGTAGACGCTGCCCTTGCTCACACCCGCGCGGTCGGCGACGGCCTGCATGGTGGCGCCGTGGTAGCCGCGCTCGGCGAACACGGCGAGGGCGGCGTGCGTGAGCTCTTGCTGGCGCTCTGTCCGGTCTACCAGTCGCGGCATGGGCAGCGTTGCGCTGGTCGGGCTGCGCCGATCGGCGCGCGCAGGAAAATGACCGACCAGTCAGTCATAATAAGGCGTGTATGCCGCGACATGTCAAATTCCCGCGTTGCGCTTCCTCCCCGCAGGCGCGCCGCTGCGTTAGGTCTCAGGGCTGTTCACGGGCACCGACCGGCGCGAGGAGAGGGCCGCATCACAATGATCGACACCGGTGAGTCGAGGAGCGTCCTGATCACTGCCGGCAGGGTGCTCGCGCTCGACGGCGAGACGCCCGATGCGCGAGCGCTACTCGTGGTCGAGGGGCGCATCGTCGCGACGGGCCGCACGCGCGACCTGGTCTCGCAGGCGCCCGCCGGCTGCGCTCGGGTCGACGCGCCGGGCGCCACGGTCATGCCTGGCCTGGTGGACACTCACCCGCATGTCCTGCACTTCGGTGGGCTGACCCACCATCTCGTGGATCTGGCCGACGCGGGCTCGCACGCCGAGATCGTTGCGCGCATTCGCCGGCGCGCCGGCGAGACGCCCGCGGGCACATGGATCCAGGCATCGCCGGTCGGCGAGGCACACTACCTCATCCGTAGATCGTGGCGCGATCTCGCCGAGGGGCGGCTGCCGGATCGACGCGTTCTCGACGCGGCCAGCGAGCGTCACCCGGTCATGATCCAGGCCTGGGCACCCGTGATTCCCAACGTGTGCGCGCTCAACAGCGCGGCGCTGGCGGCGCTCGGCATCACCCGTGAGACGCCGGACCGCGTCGAGAATGTCTTCGTCGAGAAGGACGAGAACGGCGAGCCCACGGGGATCCTCACCGGATCGGTCAACAACTACTACACCAACGACTCGTTCATGAACTCGCTGCTGCTGCAGGTGCCGATGTTCGAGCCGGAGTCGGTCGTCGCCGGCACGCGCGCCGCGATCGCAGAGTACAGCCGCATGGGCGTCACGACCGTCTACGAAGGTCACGCCATGGGGCCATTCGAGGTCGAGGTGTACCGGGGGCTCCGAGCTGCGGGTGGGCTCGACCTGCGCGTCTTGACCGCGCTGGAGGCGGAGCACTACGGGCTGCCGTGGAGCGAGCCGCTGACCGAGGAGTAGTTCATCGCCAATCTGGAGCTGGCCGCGTCCACGACTGACAAGAGCGACGACCTGCTGCGACATGACGGCGTGACGCTTTCGCGCGGTGGCCCGTGCTGGCCCGGCTTTATTCGGATGAACGAGCCGTATCGTGGACCGTACGGAGATCTGACGAACGGCGTGACGTTCGTCGGCGGCGAGAAAGAGGAGATCGCGCTTCGGTTCTGCGCCGAACGTGACGTGCGCCTGAACTTCATCGGCGCGGGCGACCGTGACCACGACGAGTTCCTCGGGCGGGCGGAGGCGCTGGCCGGCGGTCACGCTGACATCCGCGACCGTCACTGGATCCTTCAGCACGCCTACCTGATGAACGAGCAGCATACGCGGCGGTACGCGGCGCTCGGTTTCGACGTGACGACGAGCATGTCATTCTCATGGGGCAAGGGGGATCTGTTTGCCGAGCGGGTAGGCGAGCATGTGCTCGGTGATCTGATCCCGCTGCGCCGTCTGCTCGACGCAGGCTTGACCGTCGGCTGCGGCAGCGACTGGGGGCCGAAGAACATCTTCGAGCACGTCGAGCTCGCCGGCTGTCACCGCTTCTGCGGCAGCGGGCGAGAGAGCCCGGGGACCGCACACCGTGTTGGCCGCGAAGAAGCCTTGCTCATGTGGACACGCGACGCGGCCCGCGTGCTGCGCTGGGGCGGCATCGGCACGCTGGCCCCGGGAAACCATGCCGACGTGATCATCCTCGACCGCGATCCCTTGACTTGCGATGCGTCCGACCTGGCTGCAACGCGCGTTCTGCGCACGCTCCTCGGCGGGCGTACGGTTCACGATAGTGGTGATCTCTGAGACGGCCGACGCCGATCATTCGGTCGCGGCGGCCCGCTCCAGAGCGAGCAACGCTGTGCCGAGCTCGTCGGTGATCGCGTCGAGCGAGCCGCCCGGGCTCGCCTCGCGGACGGCCTCCATGACCGCCGCCAGCGACCGGTAGTACCAGATCGAGCCTTCCTTGCCGCCGCGGAAGCGCTCCCAGATCCTGCCACCGACGGTTGCATGGTCGGCGAGGATCACGCGCAAGTTGTGGAGCTTGTCGCAGGCAGCGACCAGGAGTATCTCGCCCGCGGCCGTTGTCATGCGCGCGATATAGCGCTCCTTGCGCACCTGCCACTTCTCGCGGTCCTGGTCATAGGAGTCGGTCAGCGCGTCGACGATGGCAGCCACCGTCTCCCCGAACGTTGTTCGGATCTCCTCGAGAACGGGGAGCCCGCCACAGTCCTCGACGGTGTCGTGCAGAAGCGCGGCCACCACGGCGTCCTCGCTGCCGCCAGCCGCGTGGACCATGGCGGCCACCGCTACCGGATGCGTGATGTACGGGGTGTCGGACCCCTTGCGCGTCTGTCCCTCGTGCTTGCGGGCCGCGAAGATCAGCGCGCGCTCAACCTTCTCGGTAAGGACCATGGTGCGGGCCATGTTGACGCAGGCGCGCGTGGCAAGCTACCGTCCTGACACTTTGCGACGGGCGCGACGTTCGGCCGCGTGCCGCTGCGCCCCCGCGCCCCCGCGCGCCCCGGAGTGAGCCATGCCAAGCGATCTGACATCTAACCGCTCGTCTCTGCCGTCCCGGCCGACCGCGATGACGGCTGTCTTCCGTGGGGCTGCCCGTGTCGGCGTCCTGGCCGTCGCCGGTGCGGTCGGGATCGGACCTTCGGTTGCCGCCGCTGCCGACGCCGAGCTCGAAGCGCTGCGCG
>SPBQ01000150.1 GCA_004525875.1 Myxococcales bacterium | reverse complement strand
CACCGGCGTCGGTCGAGGCATGTTCGACCTCGATCTCGGCATTCATCAGCAGCTTGTCGGTGAACTTGTAGCCGACGTAGCCGACGAAGCGGACGAAATCGAAGACGTCGTCGCCGATCTCATCGGCCACCTCTTTCTTGAAATTGAACTCGCCGTAGCCGCCGAGCGAGAGGCCTCGCTCTTTTGCATAGACCTTCGAGGCCGCCGGCCCCATCCCGTAGGCACTCTTCAACTCGACCTTCTCAGGTACCGTCTGGGCCTCCTTCACGTTGCGTACCTCGGCCGCGAGAATCTCCAGCCGTCGATGCAGCTCGTCGATCTCCCGCTCGAGATCTTCCTGGCTGCGCGGCGCACCGGCCGATGGGGCTGTAGCATCGTCGGCATTGGCCGTCGCGGCCGTGAGCACGGTGAGCAGCAACAGCGTGCTCGCGTAGAGACAGAGACTCGGTTTCATCGCGTCCTCCGGAGAGCCGCACGTCCGGTACGTGACGGGTCGCAGAAGATTCTGATAATGATTGTCAAAATCAGTGTCAAGATCCACAAGCTGGATTCTACGGGGCGCGGCCACGACTGTGTCCGTCCAGAAGCTTCAGGGGTTGGCGGTGTCGGCCGCAGGCAGCGGCCCGATCGTCGAATCTAGAGTCCGGTGCCGCTCGACGAAGCCAGGACCCGCGCCACCTCGGGCCAGGACACGCGTTCAAACGGCTCGGAGGAGGAGGACTCGGCCTTGGCCTGACGCTTGGGGTCGACGCCGCACATCAGTACCACCATGTCGCCGGGATTGTGCATGTAGCCGGCGGCGGCACCGGCACCGGAACCTTCGCCCCAGTAGATGTCGGCCCGACCTGGCCCCTTGATGGCCGCCCCGGAGTCATGGTTGAACGCGAAGCGGGCGATCTTGTTCCAGCCGACGAGCTGGCCGCCAACGCCGACGACGGGGGCATCGGTCTTGATGTACATGACGGCGCCGGCCGGGACGTAGCGCTGGTCGGCGGCCACGTAACGACCGGCGATGAGCGGGACCCCGAGGGAGCCGATCGGCCCCTCGTTGTCTCCGAGATTCACTTCACGGAAGAAGATGTAGCGCCGGTTCTGGAACATGATGTCGTTGCGCACGGTCGGGTTGCTGCGCAGGAAGTCCTGGATCGAGTCCGACGATCCGGAAGTGATCATCTTTCGGTCGAGCAGGTAGCGCCCGACACTTGTGTACGGAAGACCGTTGCTGGCGGCGTAGTTCACGCGCAACACATTCCCGTCGTCGAGGTGCAGACGTCCGGAGCCCTGAATATGGAGGAAGAAGAGCGAAACCGGATCGTCCAACCAGTCGAGCTCGAGGCCGCGCTCGGCGAGCATCTGACGGCCGTCGATCTCCTCGCGCGTGAGATAAGGCAGTAGCTCCCCGCCGCGAACGCGGCCGTGAAACTGCCGATCGTCGCCGGGGAAGAACCGTGCCAGCTTCACTAGCGTCAGCCCGTCGGGCAGCTGGTAAAGGGGATAACGGAAGCGCGGAGTCTTTACCCGGCTGGCTTGCAGCACCGGCTCATAGTACGCGGTGAAGCGTCCGCCTTCGCGCGGTGCATAGCCTTTGCACTCGCGGGCGAGCCTCGGGCCAAGCTTCGAGGGCGGCGTCTCCTCGACCAGCTTCACGAAGTAGTCGACGCTTCGCGCAACCTGAGCCGGAGTGTACGTGTCGCCCGCAAGGGTGCGGCTCTCGCCGGAGAACTGGCTTCTGCTCAAGTAGGTGCGGCTCGCCTGCGCGGCGCGCCTCAGGCTCGGCAGATCGAGGTCGTCAGCGTAAAGCTGCGGCCGGGCGAGGGCCTTGAACGGCGGTTTCGGGGGGCGATGAACAGAAACTTGGATGCCGTAGCACCCAGAGAGCAGTGCGCATGAGAGCGCCGCAGCAATCCTCGTCCAACCCCGCATCTTCCCACCACACTCCCGAAGGAGTAGCCACGACCGCAATGGTCTTCGCAGACCACCTAGCGCAACATTGTGTAGGGCGAGGCCAGGATGTCAACATCCACGCGCGTCTTCAGACGCTTCCGTAGGCGGCGTCCGCTGCCTCGACCGCCTGCCGTCCAGTCCCCACGTCGGACCCCAGCGCCTCCAGCTCCGCCGAGAGCGCCAGGAGGAACCGTCGCACGTATGGCAACCGGCTCGACTCGCCCATCAGACCGATACGCCAGACCTTGCCCGCAAGCGGACCCAGGCCAGCACCGATCTCTATGGAGTGTCGCATGAGAAGGGCGTCGCGTACCACTTTTTCGTCGACGCCATGCGGCACGCGCACGCTATTGAGCATCCACAGCCTGTGGCCTTCGGAGGCGGCCGGCTCGAGTCCTAGCACCTCGAGTCCGGCCATCAACGCGTCGTGACCGCGCCGGTGCCGCTCGAAGCGGGCCTCGAGTCCCTCCTCGCGAACGATCACGAGCGCTTCGGCCAGCGCGTATATCATCGCGATCGGGGCGGTGTGGTGGTAGACGCGTGTCGTTCCGAAGTAGCCACCGATGAGTCCGAGATCCAGATACCAGCTCCGTGGCTTGGTGCGACGATTCTCGACGCGCTCCAGTGCTCGCGGACCAAAGGTCACCGGCGCAAGCCCGGGCGGACAGCTCAGACACTTCTGCGTCGCGCTGTAACACGCATCGATTCCCCACGCATCGACCTCGACCGGGCAGCCGCCGAGAGACGTGACGGCATCGACCACGAGCAGGGCATTGTAGGCGCGTACGATCTCGCCGATCTCCTCCAGCGGCTGCCAGGCGCCGGTGGAAGTCTCGGCGTGCACGATCGCCACCATCGACGGTCGCTTGCAGCCCGCCAGTGCCTCCTCGATGCGCTCGACCGCGATCACCTCGCCCCACGGAGCCTCCACGCGAACGACTCGCGCGCCTAGCCGCTCGGCCACGTCGGCCATACGCGCGCCGAACACACCAGCGACGCCGATCACGACCTCGTCTCCGTCCTCGACGAGGTTCACGAAGCACGCCTCCATACCAGCCGAACCTGTCGCGGAGATGGGCAGTGTCAGGGGGTTCTCGGTCCGGAACATCGCCCTCAGGTCCTGCTGCACCAAATCGAGCAGTGCGAGAAACGAGGGGTCGAGATGCCCGACGAGCGGCCGCGCCATCGCTTCGGAGACGCGCGGCGAAACCATCGACGGACCCGGCCCCAGCAGCAGACGGTCGTGCGGAAGCGTCGGTAACATGTGCGGTGCTTAGAACCCGTGGGCGCTTAAGGCAACACGGCGTTCCTGATCTACTTCCAACGCTACGCATCAGGAAGCACCTGCGTGACCTTGCCAGCAAGCACGATCCGCAAGCTCGCGGACATCGTCGGTCCCGACGGTATGATCAGCGGCCGTTCCGGGCTGAAGGTCTACGAGTGTGACGGTTACACGCTCGAGCGCGCCGTGCCCGAGGTCGTCGTACTGCCCGCCAGCACCGCCGAGGTCAGCCGCGTGGTCGCCTACTGCCATCGCGAGGCGATACCATTCGTGCCTCGTGGAGCCGGCACGGGCGTGAGCGGCGGCTGCCTGCCCGCCGCCATCCCGGTAATGATCGGCACCAGTCGCATGCGGACCATCCGCAATATCGACCTCGAGAACCGTAGCGCCGAGGTCGAGGCCGGCGTGGTAAACATTCAGATCAGCAAGGCCGTCGACGCTGCCGGTTTCTACTACGCCCCCGATCCGTCGAGTCAGTCTGCGTGCACGATCGGCGGCAATGTGGCGGAGAACTCAGGCGGGCCCCACACGCTCAAGTACGGCGTGACCGTCAACCACCTGCTCGCTATCGAGCTCGTGCTCCCCGACGGCGAAGTTGTCGCGCTCGACCGCGGTCCGGGCGCGGTCGGCTACGATCTCGCGGGACTGGTCACTGGCTCCGAAGGCACGCTAGGGATCGCCACCGCCGCGACCGTGCGCCTGATGGTCAAGCCGCAGGCGGTCGCAACGCTGCTCGCCGTGTTCCCGGGCGTGGGCGAGGCCTCGCACGCGGTGTCCGCGATCATCGCTGCCGGCATCGTCCCGGCGGCCCTCGAGATGATGGACGCCCTCATCATAGAGGCCGTGGAGGCGGCCTACGGCTACGGATTTCCCGAGGACGCCGGCGCAGTCTTGATCATCGAGCTCGACGGCCTCGAGGCCGGCCTCGACGCCCTGGCCGGTCGCGTGACCAGCGCCTGCCGCGACGCCGGAGCGCGCGACGTCCGGCGCGCGGTCGGCGACACCGAACGCGAGCTGCTATGGAAATCGCGCAAGCGAGCATTCGGGGCGATGGGTCGGCTAGCGCCGAGCTACTGCACGCAGGATGGTGTCGTCCCACCGAGCAGGCTCCCAGAGGCGGTCGAGCGCATCGCGGTCATCGCCAGCCGGCATCACCTGCGCATCGCAAACCTGATGCACGCCGGCGACGGCAACATCCACCCAATCATCCTGTACGACGACCGCAACGAGGACGAGATCGCACGAGTGATCGCCGCCGGCCGTGAGATCCTCAGCGCCTGTATCGACCTCGGCGGCTCGCTCACGGGCGAGCACGGCATCGGCGTGGAGAAGATTGATCTCATGTCCGAGATGTTCACGGACGACGACCTGGCGGCCATGCGCGAACTGCGCCGGGTCTTCGACCCTCGCTGCCTGTGCAATCCCGGCAAGGTGTTGCCAACGCCGGGTGGCTGCGTCGAGGTCACGCGCCCGCATCCGAGAGGAGGCGGCTGATGTCGCCCCCCGCGCCATCGAAGGCCGGCGACCTGCCCGCGGCGTTGACAGCACCCTTCAGCCCTGGTCAAGTTCGCCACGGACGCGCCGATGACGCCGTCGACGGGCTGTTGCCTCCCGTGGTCATCACTCCTCGCAACGTCGCGGAGGTGCTCTCCGTCGTACGAACCGCGTCGGCTGAGAATCTTGCCGTGCTGCCCGCGGGCGGCGGTTCGATGATGGAACTCGGCAATCCGCCGCGCGGCCTCGATGTGCGCCTGGCTGTGAAGGGCCTCTCACAGATCGTCGAGCGGTGCCCCCAGGACATGACCGTGACGGTCGAGGCCGGTGTCGGGCTCAACCGCCTCAATCGCGTGCTCGAGCCCGACGGGCAGCGCGTGGCCATCGATCCGCCCGACGACGATCGGGCCACCGTAGGCGGGCTCGTTTCCACCAACCGCACCGGCGGCTACGCATACGGGTTCGGCCTCCCCCGCGACCTCGTTCTCGGGCTCCGCCTCGTCGACGGGCGCGCACGGGTTCTCAGAGCCGGCGGCAAGGTCGTGAAGAACGTCGCGGGCTACGACCTGGTGAGGCTGACAACCGGCTCTCATGGTACGCTCGGCATCATCACGGAGGTCACGCTCCGCACCCACCCCATCCCCGACGACGTACTGTCGCTCCGATTCACGTTCGAAACACGCACCGACCTGGAATCGGCCCGCGCTCGCATCTACGCCTCGGGCCTCCCACTAGCGGCGTTCGACTTCGCTGCCGACCGCATGCCCGCCGGCCACGGATGGTCGCTCCTGGTCCGTGCTGAAGGCACGCGCGAGTCGGTGGCCTACCAGGCCGAGCATCTCACGAAGCTCTGCGGACGCGGGCCTGTCGAGACCGCGAAGGACTGGGAGAGCTCGATCCACCCCGAAGCCGAGGAGGACACCGTACTGCGTTACGCCACGCAGCCCGCCAAGCTGCTGGCGGTGACCGAAACGGTCCTCGCCTCGACTGCAGAGCTGACGACTCGGGCGCGGGCGGCCGGCCGTCTCGGCGACGGACTCGGGCGCGTCTTCCTGCGCATACCGGACCCCGCCGCAGCGGCGACGGCCGTGGGCACGGTGCGCACGGCCGTCGCGGACGCCTCGGTGCGCGTGGTAGCCGAACGCGTACCATGCGGGGCGAAGTCGTCGATCGATGTCTGGGGGCAAGCCCCGGTCGGTTTCGAGATCATGCGTGGGCTCAAGCAAGTCTTCGACCCGCTGTCGCTGTTCTCGCCCGGACGGTTCGTGGGAGGGTTGTAACCGTGGAAACCGGTCTACCGTGCGTTCACTGCGGCTTGTGCCTGGACACCTGCCCGACATACCGGGTGCTCGGAACGGAAGCCGACTCGCCGCGTGGGCGGATCCACATCATGGAGGCGATCGAGCTCGAGTTCGCCGTGCTGGATCGCCTCCATGATGT
>SPBQ01000492.1 GCA_004525875.1 Myxococcales bacterium | reverse complement strand
CGGATCTCCTCGTACAGCTCGTAGCCGTCCATGTCCGGCATGCACACGTCGGACAGCACCATATCGATGTCGCGACTGCGGATGTACCCCATGGCCTCGACGCCCGAACGCGACGTGATGATGTCGCAGCCCTCGGCGGCGAGAATATCAGCCATCGACGTGCAGATGTCGGCATCGTCGTCCACCACGAGCACGGTCTTGCCGCTCAAGTGGCCGTTGGCCGCGCCGGTGCGCTCGCGCTCGATCGTCTCGTCGTGATCGCCCTCGTCCAGACCGAGGTCGGTCATCAGACGTCCGGGCAGGTACTCGATCGTTCCGTAGACGCCGGCTGCCGCCATCTCACCGACGCGCTCGACGATCGCCTGGATGCGTCGCAGCTCGCGCTTCATGGCGTCGATGCGCTCATGCTCGGTACGGTAGTCCTCGATGCTGGCCTTCTCGCGCAGGTAGCGCTACAGCAGCTGCACCTGGTTGACGAGGGCCTCGAGGGGATTGTTGATCTCGTGCGCCAGTCCGACGGCCAGCTGACCGAGCGTCTCGATCTGATCGTGGACGCGTAGCTCCGCGATATCCTTGGCGAATCCGATCGAGCCGCGTTCGCGTCCCTTCTCGTCGTGGATCACGCTGCCCGAGATCGCCACCGGCACCGGCTCACCGGAGGCGTTGACGAACTCGGTCTCGAAGTTCTTGAGCTGCCCGCGGCCGCCGTTTTGCTCCGAGCGCATGGCTTCCATCACGCGACGGGCCTCGGCGGGCGAGGGGTAGAATGTCTCGACATGCGCGCCGAGGACATCGTCCGGGTTGAAGCCCAGCGCTCCCTTTGCGCCGTCGTTGTAGAAGATGATCGTCCCCTGGCTGTCGACGGCGATGACGATGTCGGGCGAGCTCTCGAGCAGCCGCTCGAAGTAGACTTTGGGGAGCTCTTTCAAGCTGTCGGTTGCCGGTTCCGTGCGGACATGTTCCGGGCCAGCAAACCGTTATCGTAGGCCTCGGCTCATTGGTGGTCAAGGTGATCGTTTGCCATAATCCGCCGGTGTCGAGCCATTCATTCCTGCGACGTCGATCTTCCACGCCAGGTGCGCTGCACCGACGGCTCACGGCCGCTGCGCGCGTCGCGGTCCCGGCCGCCGTCGTGGCGATCGGTGTGAGCGGGGCGGTGTCCGGCTGCTACTGGATCCGCTACCACGACCTGCTGCTCACCCACGTGGCGCTCATGTCGACAATCGCGTCCGACGCCGTGGATCGGCTCCCGCTCGATGCTCACCCACTTGCCCCGTCCGACATCGAACGGCTGCGATACCCGTTGCAGCGGGCGCAGCACTTCCTGAACGTCTCGCGAGGGCGGCGCTCCGACCTCGGCTCTTTCCGGGCCTTCGAGGGGTTCGTCGACGCCTACGCCGGGCTCGTCGACTATCTGGACAGGGTGCGTGTCGGGGTAATCGGACCGGGGCCGATTACCGAGGCCGAGCGGCGTACGGCGGATCTCGAGGCTCGCGCCGCGGGGATCCGCGCCGAGGTCGCGCGGGAGACGGGGTAGGGCATTCCCTCGGGCTTCTCGCCTACTTCTTGGCCTTCTCCCAGTCGGCGAGAAACTGTTCCAGGCCGCTGTCCGTGAGCGGGTGCTTGAGCATCTGCTGGAGGACCTTGAACGGACACGTCGCGACGTCGGCGCCCATCCTGGCGGCCTCGATCACGTGTCCCGGTCCACGCACGCTGGCGACCAGGATTTCCGCGTCGTACTCGTAGTTGTCCAGCATCTCGACGAGCGTGGCGACCATCGCCATGCCGTCCTCGCCGATGTCGTCGAGCCGGCCGACGAACGGGCTGATGTAGGCCGCACCCGCCTTGGCGGCGAGCAATGCCTGGCCGGGCTGGAAGACCAGCGTGACGTTGACGCGGATGCCCTCGTCGGCGAGCTCGCGCGTGGCGGCCAGTCCTTCGGGCAGCATCGGGCACTTGACGACGACGTGCTGGTGCAGCTGTGCGAGTCTCCGTCCCTCCTCGACCATGCCCGCGGTGTCGGTGCTCACCACCTCGGCGCTGACGGGACCGCCCACGAGCTCACAGATCTCGACGATGACCTCCTCGAAGCGTCGGCCACTCTTGGCGACGAGGGAGGGGTTGGTCGTACAGCCGTCGAGGATTCCCCAGGAGGCGGCTTCGCGGATCTCGTCGATCTCCGCGGTATCGATGAACAGCTTCATCCGGTGAGCTCCAGTCTCAGGACTTGAACAACGTGACTTTCGTGGTGTCCTTGGTGGTCACCGAGAGCGTCGAGATCGTCTGGCTCGTGACCGGGTGTCGCAGTGCGGGCGCCAGCTCGCTCAGCGGCATCAGCACGAAGCGTCGGTTCGGCAGCTCGGGGTGAGGGAGCTTGAGCGTTCGCGTCTCGATCACCTGTCCGTCGAACAGGAGGATGTCTAGGTCGATGATCCGCGAGACCGTTGTCGCCGTCTTCTTGCGGCCCATGCCGGTCTCGATCTTCTGCAGGTGCTTGAGCAGGACCTTTGCGTCGATCTCGGTGGTAATCTCCACCACGCCGTTGATGAACCACTTGCGCGCCTTGCCGTGCGGCTCGCTCTCGTACAGCGAGGACTGGCGCGTGACGCGCGACTCGGGCACCTCACCGATGAGGCCGATCGCTTTCCGGAAGTTCGCGAGCCGGTCGCCCAGGTTGGTGCCGATG
>SPBQ01000392.1 GCA_004525875.1 Myxococcales bacterium | reverse complement strand
GTACCGAACGACAAAGGCCAGTCCGGCACGGCTAGCCCCGCGTCGCGGCTGGTGACCAGCGCGCCGGCGACGATGAGCAGAAACGTGAGGGCGGTGGTGGCCACGGCCCAGCGATGTACGCTGCGGTCACGCATGGCCGAGCAGCAGCAGCCCGAGGAGAAACGCCGGGGGTACGAGCGCCCAGACCCATTCGCGCATCGGCGCGAAAGAGCCGGCGTCCCGGCCGGGCACCACCGGTCGGGTGCGGAGCCGGGATCGCACCGCGAGCACGAGGCACACCGCCGCTCCAGTCGCGGCCGCCAGGGCCGAGAGCCTGAACGCGGTGTGGAGAAGTCCGGCGTCGCTCACGCGTTCGCCCTGGCCCGGCTCAGCCCTTCGGAGTGAAGGCGAAGTCGGCCGTGGCGCTGCCGCCTTCTGAAACAGTGACTTCCATGGTCTGTGTCCCCATCTTCTCGTGCCAGGCCTCGAGAGTGTAGGTTCCGGCCGGGAGGTCGGCGATCGTGAACGTACCGTCGGCGCCGCTGACGGCGAAGAACGGGTGATCGACCACGCCCACGTAGGCCGCCATCCACGGGTGGACGTCGCACTTTACCTTCGCCATGATCTCGGGTGCCTGGTAGCGCTTCTTGATTGTCATCCCCTTCATGGGCATGGCGCTGTTGAACTGCTTGGTGTTCTCCGCGAGCGAATGGACGTTGTGAAGCGTGTCGTCGCTGTTGCGGATCTCGACGGTCTGACCCACCTGCACGCCGATGACGTGCGGGTCGTACATACAGCCTTGCTGGTTGAGCACGACCGGCTCCTTCGGAGCCTCCGACTTCTGGTCCCCGAGACCTGCCTTTACGTAGACGAACACGTTCTGCAGCTTGCCATCGTTGACGACGAAGACCTCGCCGAGCCGGCCGTCCGGGTTGGCGGCGGTGCATTTGGGGTCGGCGTCCATTTTGATCGCGCGGCGCGCCGGCGCGTCGCCGTCGAACTTGACCGTGCCCGACACGGCCCCGCCGGCAAAGGCTGGAATCGTGCTAAAAACGAGGCCGAGAGCCGTCCCCAGGACGGCGAACGAGGTCAGCGTGGGGCGAGCATTCATCGGTGGATTTCCCTCCAGTTGGTTCCGAAAGACGTTCGGAGAAGTGCAGCCGGCCCGGGGACTTCGCAGTTCTAGCGCTGCTGATCCCATGACGGCATGGCGAACACCCGTTTCAGTAGCAAGAACTGCTTTTCATGCAAGCAGTTGCCAACCGACGCTCCGGTTTGAGACTCCGGCGACAAGTGGTGTAAACAGGGAGGTCCCGGGCCAGACAGTCCAGGCGACGGCATGCCCGAATGCCCCACGGAGGAACGAGATGAAACAGAAGATCCTGCTCGCGCTTTCAGCGACGCTGGTGCTCGCGGCCCTGGGAACGACGCCGGCGGTGCGGGCCGACGTGAAGGCCGGCGACGTGATCACGGCCTCGAACCTCGAACAGGCCGAGGAGATGCTCTCGCCTGGGCTCAAGTGGATCGTTCGGCGAGGCATGAAGGTGACGGTCGTTGATCCGAAGCCGATCACACTCCCCAAGGCGTACCTCGCCGCCACCGAGCAGTACTCTTCTCAGGTGAAGCTAGCACCAGACAAGCTGTCGAAAGAGAACTGGGTCGCCGGCCAGCCGTTCCCGAACCTCGATCCCAACGACCCGGACCTGGCCGTCAAGATCATGTTCAACTACGAGGCACGCTGGGGCGAGACGGACGACCTCGACACAAGCAACTTCGACGCCGACACCGGTGCGATCGGCCGTGAGGGCGAGGGGATGTCGGTCGAGAAGCACTTTGTCATCGATCACTTCAAGCGGATGTATTTTACCGGCCGGCTGGTTCTCGATCCGAAGCCTGCCTACGAGCCGAACAAAGACGAGGTGCGCTACAAGGAGTCGCTGCACCCGCTGATCGAGCCGTTCGACCTGAAGGGCACGGGCTTCACGTACTACCGCTATCTCGATCCCCAACGTCACGACGACAGCTGGCTGTATCTCCCGCAGCTGCGCCGCGTGCGGCGGCTCTCGTCCGCGCAGCGCTCCGACGCGCTGTTCGGTCAGGACACCGACGTCGACAGCTACGGTGGTTACGCCGGCAGCGTCGCGTGGATGGAGTGGAAGTTCCTCGGAGAGAAGGAAATTCTTGCCGCGATGCACGCCGAGCACTGGCCGGTGAAGTACGGCACCGGCAACGGCGACTTCGCGTTCGACGACGTCTGGGAGAAGCGCAAGGTCTACGTGGTCGAGGGTAAGTCCAAGCTGCCGCAGTATGCCTATTCCAAGCGTGTCATCTTCGTGGACAAGGAGGCGTGGGTGATCCCGTACTCGGACATCTACGACACGGCCGGCGAGCTCTGGAAGGTGTGGGTGAACCTCTACCGCACGGCGAAGGCGCCGTTCGACGGCGCGCCCCCGGAAGGTCGGTACGCCGACATGATGCCGTTCCTGCCATCGATTTTCATGGTCGACATTCAGCTCGATCACGCCACGCGTGCCGCGCTGCCGAGCCACCGGTTCGCGCGCGAGGTCGGTTGGAACTTCAACAAGGGCGAGGAATCGGGGACGGTGGAGGATTTCTTCTCAATCGCCGAGCTCGTCGCCGCTGGCCGCTAGGAGTCGCTCGACGTGATCGCCGCCCGGTCCGTCGCGTGCGGTTCCGGCCGGCGTTGGAGCGCGTGCAGGAGATGAGCGAGCAGCGCCACGGGATGCTGACGCGCGAGGATCTCGCTCGCGCCGTCGAAGTGGGCGAGATCGATACCGTACTCACGGTGTTTCCCGACATGTACGGCCGGCTGATGGGCAAGCGCATCACCGGCCATTTCTTCCTCTCCGAGATCATCGACGACGGCATGCACGCCTGCGACTACCTGCTCGCGTGCGACATGGAGATGGAGCCGGTGCCCGGCTACGCCTTCGCGTCGTGGGCCGACGGCTATGGCGACGTCCATGCGGTTCCGGACCTGAGTACACTGCGCTCGGCCGCCTGGCTCGAGCGCTCGGCAATCGTCATCTGCGATCTGTTCGATGAGGAGACCGGCGAGCCCATCGAGGTCGCGCCGCGCACCGTACTCAAGCGTCAGCTCGAGAAGGCGTGCGCTTCGGGCTACACGGCCAAGGCCGGATCGGAGCTGGAGTTCTTCCTCCTGCGCGACTCGTACGAGGAGGCCGAGGCGAAGGCGTTCGAGAACCTGGAGATGTTCGGGCGCTACGTCGAGGACTACCACATCCTGCAGGGCACGCGCGAGGAGCCCGTGATCGGGCGGATTCGCCGGGCGCTCGATGCGTCGGCCGTGCCCGTGGAGTTCAGCAAGGGGGAGTGGGGCCCCGGTCAGCACGAGATCAATCTTCGCTACGCGGAGATGCTCGAGATGGCCGACCGCCACGTCATCTACAAGCACGCGGCCAAGGAGAT